>JAMDDG010000231.1 GCA_023488865.1 Bacteroidota bacterium
AAGAAAAGGAGTACCTCCGGGATATTGAAAAGCTGATTGCCAAAAAGATCCCGGTTGCTGAGAACCTGCTGTTCCCATTGATTGACCATAATCCGGTGAAAGCGCCTAAACAACAGCAAGGCAGAGGAAATTCAGGGCATTCCAGGCCGAAACAGGTTGCGTCCAAGACTCCTGTTGTCATCAATAAGAATCCGAAAAAACTGTTTAGCAGACAACGGTTTTAAGAAGTTGCTGTTATTTGTACCCAGTGCCAAGAAGATCGAAACAACTAACAACGTAGTCCTAAAATAGAGCATTTATTATTATCTTTACTTTATGAATATAGAAGACAAAAACAAATATAAGTCGGACTTTAAACGAGAGCTTGATAAGTTTGCGGACAAGCTTGAGAAATATGTTTCTACCGATAATGGTGACTGGTCGGTAAAGGGATTCATTGATGTATACAAGAATATTTATACGATTTCATCGGACACTAAAATTGTTTCTAAAATTCTTGAGATACATATTTTCCCCCAAATTTTGCAGTTTGCTGATACTATTGGGTATAAATTAATACTCGCCGAAAAACAAAATTGGTATCCAGACTTGACTTTCGTTCTCAAGAAAAATGAAGAAGTAAAGTTTGCCCTTGATATTAAAACTACTTTCAGACGAAACCATAAAACCGCTGGTTTTACCTTAGGTAGTCACGGCGGCTACTTCAAAGATAGGCATAAAGACAAGAATATTCAATACCCTTACAATCAATATACTGGACATTACTGTTTAGGCATTATTTACATAAGAACTGACGAAAGTGAAGACCTTTCCGAAACAGAAATTTATCAAGTTCAGGAGCTTCAAGAAGAATATGAAACACCTATCAAGAAAGTTGGGGAAAGAGAAGTTACAACTGTAAAGAACCTAAAATCTATAACATCCGTTATTAAGGATTTCGACTTTTTTGCCGCCGAAAAATGGAAAATTGCAAGCGACAAACAAGGTTCAGGAAATACTGCAAATATTGGCTCTGCCGTAGATATTTCAGACCTCAAAAATGAAAATGGTATTTTCAGCCAATTAGGTGAAGAATGGTTTGATGAGTATTGGATAAATCACGGTTCAGCTACAATGGTTAAAGATGGCAAACCAACTAGTGTTGCAACAAAATAATTCTGAAACATCAAATAATCTCATTTAGCCTGTATCATAGCATCTAAAGCCACTGAATATGATGCTAAATTAAGTTTTCGCTACACTAGAATAACAACACTAAAAGATTTCTTGGAATTTAAGGGAAGAAAGGATTTGTGGGAAAAAATAGTTGCTAAATCTTCTAACAAGAAAGCAAAATGAGAGTATTCGTTCCACCAATAAAAAGCCAAGGCATAAAAACCAAGCTCGTCCCTTGGATTATGGACTTAATGCCTAAAGTAAAAGGGAAATGGGTAGAACCTTTTTTGGGTACGGGTGTTGTTGCGTTTAATTCAGGTTATAAAAAAGCTATTCTTAACGATACAAATCCTCACATTATAAACTTTTACAAAGGAGTTCAAAAGAAGCTTATTAATGCTCCGTTAATGAAACAATACCTTGAGCAAGAAGGTGAATTATTAAGCAAAGCAGAAAATAATGGGTATGAGCATTATTTAAAGGTTAGAAAACGTTTCAATAGCGGAGAATTTTCTCCTTATGATTTTATATTTCTTTCGCGTGCAGGTTTTAATGGAATGATGAGATTCGGAAGCAAAGGGAATTGGAATATTCCTTTTTGTAAAAAACCTGACAGATTTGCACAAGCATACATAACCAAAATTACAAATCAGGTTTCAACTGTTTCACAAATCATACAAACAGAACCTGACTGGACATTTTATAATACATCATTTGCTGATATTATTCCACTTGCTACCGAGGATGATGTTATCTATTGCGATCCGCCTTATTATGGAAGACACGTTGATTATTATAATGGATGGTCAGAAAAGGATGAAGAGTTGTTGTTTAACTTATTAAATGAAACGAAAGCGAAATTTATTCTTTCAACGTGGCATCATAACGATTGGAGAGGGAATGAAATGATAAATAAGTTTTGGAACAAATTCAATATTGTTACTAAAGACCATTTTTATCATAATGGCGGCAGCATTGAAAATAGACGTACTGTTGTTGAAGCACTTGTTTGTAATTTCGATACAGGCAGCTTCTCTCAACATAACCACGGATCGAAAGAGAAAGTTAAAGAGCGACAATTGGCGTTGCATCTTGAATTTTAAAAGCACGGGGCATAATAACGGTTATACGCCGCGGGTTCTATAGCATCTTGTAAGTTCATCGGTCGCCAGCAAGGTTCTTATCTACGGATAGTTTTGCAGGAAATCCCAATCGTTTCTACTACCAGCTGTTTCAAAATCAGGACTCAAGGTTGGATTGTCTTTTGCCTTTGTTTAATCATAGACATGGTTGGGATCCACTTCCTCATCGCAATTCCCCTTGTTGTATTGTTCCATCGCCTTTAAGCTCATACCCATTGAGGAGAATCCGCCATCGTGGAAGAGATTTTGCATCGTGACCTTCCTGGTAAGGTCTGAGAACATGACGATGCAATAGTCGGCACATTCGTCGGCGGAGGCGTTGCCTAACGGGGACATTCGTTCGGAAAAATCGAGCAGGCTGTCAAACATTTTGATCCCGTTCCCTGCTGTGGTTGGGGTCGGTGATTGGGAGATAGTGTTGATCCGGACATTGCGCTCGCGACCGTAGATATAGCCAAAACTGCGGGCAATTGATTCGAGCAGCGATTTGGCATCGGCCATATCATTGTAACCATAAAAAGTACGCTGGGCAGCCACATAGGAAAGCGCCAGCACGGATGACCACTCGTTCAGGGCATCAAGCTTTCTGGCTGTCTGCAGTATTTTGTGAAAAGAAATAGCGGATACATCGAGCGTTTTAGACAGATAATCGTAATCCAGGTCACTATAATGCCTTCCTTTGCGCACATTGGGCGACATTCCTATAGAGTGGAGGATAAAATCAAGTTTCCCTCCCAAAACTTCCATTGAGCGCGTTATCAAATGTTCGAGATCTTCGATATTGACGGCATCTGCAGGGATTACTTCCGTATGGCACTTATCGGCTAAAAGCTGGGTTTCGCCCATCCGCAGGGCGATCGGGACATTGGTCAAGGTAAAAGTCGCACCTTCTTCATAGGCACGTTCGGCGACTTTCCAGGCAATTGAATTTTCGTTCAGGGCGCCGAAAATGATCCCTCTTTTCCCTTTTAACAAGTTGTATGACATAGTGGCTTTTATAGATTAAACAAATGGCTGTTGGCTTTTAGCTTTTGGCTATTGGCTATTGGCTATTGGCTTTTCAGGATTTTACGAAATTTAAAATTTTCCGTTACAAATTTAACCCAAAGCCGGCTATTACTTCAAAAATGAACATTAGGAAATCTTTAGGCTAACAGCTAATAGCCAATAGCTAACAGCCTTACTGACAAAACTTTTCACTTAAGCAGTTCCGCAGCATTCATCCGCGCTGCTTCCGTTATGTATTCTCCGCTAAGCATTTTCGCCAATTCGGAAACCCTTTCGTCGGGCGACAGCAGTTTTAGCCGGGTGATGGTTTCCATATCGGTATCTTCTTTGTAGACAAGGTAATGAAGATCGCCTTTGGCGGCAATCTGTGGCAAATGGGTAATGTTTATTACCTGCATATCCCGTGAAATCCCTTTCAGGATATTGGCCATTTTATCGGCAGTTTCGCCTGAAATGCCCGAATCAATCTCATCGAAAAGAATGGTTGGAAGCGCCTTTGATTTTGAGATCAATGCTTTGATTGAAAGCATCAATCTTGAAAGTTCACCTCCGGATGCCACTTTGGAAATCTCGCTCAATTCCCCGTTTTTGTTGGCTGTAAAGAGAAAATTCACCTCGTCCCCTCCATTCGGCGACAACGGAAGTCCGGATGTTACCTCGGCCCTGAAGCGCGAATTGGGCATACCAAGCTGTATTAACTGCTCCTCTACTTTTTTTCCTATCGGGAGAGTGGCTGCCAACCTTTTTTGCGACAAACGACCGGCTATTTGTTTTAACTCTTCTTCTTTCGCTTTCGCGGATGTTTTCAGGGCCTCAAGGGCTTCGTCATTCGAGAAAACACAGTTTACTTTCGTCTCAAACTCATCCCGGAGCTTAATTAATTCCTCTTCGTTGGCTACATGGTGTTTCTGCTGAAGGGAGTAGATCAGGTCCAACCGTTCGTTGATAAGCACAATCCGGTTGGGATCGACCTCTATTTTTTCGGATGAATAGGCTACATCCGACGAAATATCACTCAATTCCAGGTAAATGCTGTTCAACCGTTCGGAAAGCGTGGTTGCTTCAGGATAAAATTTGGCGATCCGGTTCAGCGTACCGATCGACTCTTTTACCCGGATAATAGCATTTCCCTCTTCTTCACCCAGCAAATTGGCCACAGACAGCAGGCCAGTCTTGATCTCTTCTGCATGGGTCAGAAGGGCCAATTCCTGCTCAAGCGTCTCCTGCTCCCCGATTTGAAGGTTGGCTTTGGATAGCTGTTCAAACTGGAACTGGAAATAATCCAACTCCTGGCGAAGGTGGATCGCCCGTTCTTCTGCCTCAGAAAGTTCGGCCAAAAGCGCTTTATATATTTTATACTTTGATTGATAATCGTTTAGCAAAGAATTGTTATCGGCATAATTATCAAGCACCATCAGTTGAAATATCCTGTTGCCCAGTTCAAGGCTCTGGTGCTGCGAATGGATGTCGATCAGGCGCACGCCTAAATCCTGCAAAGTTTTTAAATTCACCGGCGTATCGTTCACAAAAGCGCGCGATTTTCCGTTGGGGGCAATC
>JAMDDG010000086.1 GCA_023488865.1 Bacteroidota bacterium
CCAACATTCATGGAGGTTACATTGTGGAAAAAATGGGATCCCAATGAAGCATCGAGCGGAAAATCGGGCAATCCGATCTCAACAATCACCTTGGCATTGTTGATGTGGGCCCACCTGACGGGGATACCGGTATATTCATCGCGGGTACCCCACCTGCCGGGACCGATCAATACATATTTCCGGTCCGCATCGCAGAGCAATTTGTTGAATTCCAATATCTCGGCTGCTATTTCCTTGGTCCTGGTCCGGTCGAAACTATCAATATCAACATAAAGCACATCCTGGATACCTTTAATTTTGCCGTTTCCCATCCCTTTTTGGGAAAGTAAAAGCATGTTTTCCCTGTCGAGTTCGTTTAAGTCGATTTCGACATCATCCTCCCTTCTAATCAATGGTTTAAGCTGAAGCAGATAAAAAGTAGGCCAACCATTGTCCCCCATGTTGAGATCGATGGCAAACTCCATTTCGACCGGCGAACCCATCGCCTGCTGAAACAGTTTCATCATCACCTGCAGGGCATCAGCCATTGGTACCTGATTGTATTTCAATATATTGGAAAAATCAACTAACCGCGGTCCCCTGGCGCCAACTCCCGGTAGGACGACTTCATTTTCCCGATCATAAGTTGAAACGCACTGATCGATCACCCCGTCATTTTCTGCCGCCGTAACCGGATATTTCCGGATCGCGGCCAATTCGCCCAAATGGGGCATATCAAATTCGCTGTGGGTCAAGTCGATGGCATAAAATTCACGCTGTGTATCGCGCATCTGGTCTGCAATGGCGCCAATATTCAGGGCGGGATATTTCGGACAGAAACGATAGGCCTTCTCGCCTCCCGATACGGCTTGTCCCAAACCCATGGCGGCTACCGCGAAACCGTCTTCGGGCTTCATGTATGAATGGGGATAGTAGTTGTACGACTGGGCTATTCCGCTTATATCAACATAAAATTTTCCGTTGTGTTCTTTACCGACAACAGGCTGAATGATGATGGCCATTTTCTCCTCCTCAATTTTGTAGTTGATGGCCTGAAAATAGGATCTTGCATCGTTGCTGAAAACGGAGGCATAAATCAATTTGATGGCATTCATCAATTGCCCGAAGCGGACATTCGGATCAGCATGGTTGTTAGGGATCAGATAGGTATCATAAACGCCGGAAAAGGGCTGGAGCAGGGAATCTTCAAACAATCCTGAAGAGCGGATGGCCAACGGCTGGGTTACGTGTTCGATATACTGCATCAGTTTGTCTTTCAGGGAGCTACTAAGATCGCCGGCCAAGAATGCCGTTTTTATTTGTTCCTCGTCAGTTGAGTGAAAGGCAAGGTCGAACAGTTCGTTGGATTCCAGAAATACGTCAAATTCTATGGCCCCGATGATCGAAGTTGCAGGCATCCGGATATTAATCCCTTTCAGGATAGCCTTCATATCGATGTTTTCCAGCAAATTGCTCATAAAAGCCAAACCTCTGCCCTTTCCACCCAGGGAACCCAGTCCCATCCGCACAATGTACCGGTTTCCGGTAATCAGGGCTGAGTCAAAATTGATAATACGGCCCCTGTTTTTCTTTTCTCGAACATCGGCAAAAATATTGAGACAGAAGTCGCGAAGCTTCTCCGGATTTTCAAAATCCTCTGCCTTGTAAGGAATTAACCGTTCTGCCATGTTAATTTCGCCCCTGGCCATCAGCCAGGTTGAGAAACTATTCAACTTTGCATGGTATAAAAGCGACTCTATCGGCACCTTTGCCACCAATTCTTCAAATTCATTCAGGTATCTGGCAGAGGCAATTTTTTTCCCCTTGTTATCCCTGAAAATGAAATCGCCAAACCCCAATTTCGAGTTGATAAATTCATGAATGTCGTGGGCAAGCGTATCCGAATTTTTGGTGATAAACCCGGCTCCGATCTCTTCGGCCTTTTTGGCATTTTCGATGTCGTGGGACTGTAACAGCAACGGAATGGGATATTTTAACGTTTGATGGACATACTTTAAAAGTTCAATCCCGGCATCTTCATCGTTCATCCCCTCTTTTGAAAATTTAACGTCTGAGATGACACAGAGCAGGTAATCTTTGTAATCGTTAATAATCTGCACAGCATCTTCATACGTACTGACCAGCAATACCTTAGGCCGTGCCCGGTACTTAAATATCTTGTGCAGCTCATCTGTCGAATCTTCCGAGACCAGCGACTGCGTCTGGGTCATCACGCTGGAAAAAAGCAGGGGCAAATAACGGGAGTAATATTTGACGGAATCTTCTACCAGCAAAACGATCCGGACACCACCCAACACTGTATCCCTGAAAACATTGCGTTTGTCTTCGATGTATTTGATCATTGCCAGGAAAACAATGGAGTTTCCGTTCCAGACAAAAACACGGTCGATAGCAGGAACCTGTGCGGCAGAACGCTTGAAATAGCCAACATCGTTGTTGTTATTGACCAACAGCAAGATCGGAATTCGCGGTTTGTGGGCATGGACCATTTCTGCCACCTTGATTGGCATCTCTTTGTCAACGCCCGCCATAATGATAATGAGATCGAAATGGCGCAGATTAATGATCGGGACTACATCTTCCGGCGTATTGACGCTGGTAAAGCGGGGGGCTGCGTAAAGATTTAGCTGCAGGTATTCACCAAATATTTTGTCTGAGAATTGTCCCTCCCTTTCAATAGAGTATGCATCGTAAAGGGTGGCAAAAAGCAGTACCTCCTTTACTTTATTGGGCATCAACTCCTGAAAGATGTCACGGTCGGTTTTCCGTCTTTTGAACAGGGTAGAAATCGAAACCTGATCCAGTTTTTCTTTTTCCATAGGGCATCTGATTGGCCCTGAAAGTTAATAATTTTAAAGAAAATTTGGTTAAGAAACCTTTTGAAGAATTTTCGATTTTGGATTTTCAATTTTGGATTGACGCAACGAGCAAAAGATGTTCTATGATTACGATCACTACATCTCCCATTCTTCGTCACTAAGAGATCAATTGTTCAAAGTCCAACAATCGAAAATCCAAAATCCAAAATCCAAAATTCTTCAGTTGTTTCGTTAAATCGTCTGCAGCAAATAGCGTTCTGCCTCAACATTCCAAAGCCCCTTGTGTTTTTCGCAGAGTCGATGGAGTTCGGCAAAAAGCGGATCCGTTTTCCCTTTTTCTGCAAAATCGGAAATTGGAGTTAATGGCATTTCAATGTGATTGTATATCAGTTTTTTCCCTCCCGGGATTTCCGGCAAATGAAGGGTTGCCTCAATCACGGCATTCAATCCGCCAATGTGGGTAACTAACCCGGCGGGATCCAATCCGTCTGACATCATCCGGATCGCCTCTTTCATATCATCTGTATTGCCGCCGCTGGTCCCAACCAGGTGGGTATAAGCATAATGAACATTGTAGAAATTAACTTTTGCACTAAATTCCGGATTGGAAGGACCTGCGAAGAAATTCAGACATCCGTCGAAAGCCAGCAAGGCATCGGCCTGCTCCACCACCGGAGTGACCGGTGCAAAAACGAACACATCATCAAAGCCAACATCCCCCGTTAGGGCTTTCAATCCTTTTACCGGATCGGAAAAGCCTGAAGTATTGATGTAGCGGAGGTCAATCCCGCGGGAGGCGGCAAATTCAACGGTGTAAAGCGTCGCAGCCCTGTCGAGGCGCGACTGTTCGATATCGGTAACCACCACCAGGGAAGGTCTCCGGTCGTCGCGGTTCAGCACATAATTGATGGCAGCCAGTCCCATGGGCCCAACGCCTGCCAGAATGGCCATCTTCCCACCCTCAACAATTTCCATTTTATGAACGTACGAACCGGGCGTGATGTGATAATTGGCATGCATGGCGCCGATCACACAGGATAGCGGCTCCGACAGGGACGCCGGATAAAAACCTTCTCCTGAAAACGGCAGCAAAGCCCCCTGCTCCATCACTTCGTTCGGAATAACTACGTAAGTGGCATCCCCTCCAATATATTGATAGGAATAACCTGGCGCGCTTAGCACACCCACCGGACCATCCGCGTAATTCAGCGCAGGCTGGATTGAAAATTTATCGCCGCTTTTGAACTGGCCTTGCCATTTGGCGCCAATTTCAATGAGTTCGCCTGCAAATTCATGTCCGATAATAACGGGATTTTCGGCCGCGTCGTTCGGGATACGTTTGTGATCGGTTCCCTGGGAAGCCGCTTTGTAGGACGACATACACAGGGAGTCGCACACCACTTTGGCCAATATCTCGTTGTCCTTGATCTTTGGAAGTTCGAATTCCTCCAGACGGAGATCTTTCTTCCCGTATAATCGTACTGCCTTTGTTTTCATGATTATGTATTTATTCAATTTTTCTTTGTGATCCTTCGTGCGAACTTAGCGTCCTTTGTGGTAAGAATTTTTCACCGCCAAGGACACAAAGGGTTTCACGAAGGAAATCACAAAGGGAAAAACATTAGAATTACTTCTTATTTTAACATATTCTGCCCCCCGGTTACCGGCACAGCCTGCCCTGTCTCGTATTCCTGCTCAACGATGTAACGGATCGCCCTGAAAACATCAAGGACCCTGCAGCCCCTTCCGGCCGGGACCTGCGCTTCGTAAAAGGCTTTCACCTCCTCAACGGTTTTAGCGCCCGGAACCTTCCCAGCCTTTAAATATTGGACGAATAATCCCTTATCAGGATCGCTCCAAAGCGGTCCTTCGAAGAAATTGCCCGGACAAACGGAATTGACTTTGATCTTATAAGGCATCAGTTCCATGGCAAATGATTGTGTCAAACCTATGCCTCCGAATTTTCCCCCTGCGTAAGCAAAGTTTTTGTTGCTCCCTTTTAAACCTGATTTTGAATTAATCTGGATGATATC
>JAMDDG010000371.1 GCA_023488865.1 Bacteroidota bacterium
GGGCAATTTGCCGCAATTCTTCTTTTGAAATATGGCAATCAACCATGGGCGACTGCACCTGAAATTGCTTAGCGGCATCAATTCCCGGCCGGTAGTCGCCAAGGTCGTCGGCATTGGTGCCGCTCAGTACTTCGAAACCGGGATATTTCTGACAAATATCGGTCAGGTCGTGAAACAAGTGCTCTTTGCAAAAGAAGCAACGGTTGATGGGGTTTTGGTTATACCGCTCGTCTTCCAGCTCCCTGGTAACGATCACTTCCAGTTTGATGTCAAATTGTTCGCAGAAGGCTTTGGCTTGTTGGAAGTCCCTGTTTTTAAGACTTTCTGAATTGGAGATGACGCCAATGGCTTGTTCTTTGCCCTGAAATTTCCGGGCCAGATAGAGCACCAGGGCTGAATCGATCCCGCCGGAAAATGCGACAATCGACCCTTGTCGTTGTGCAAACCAGCTTTCCAGCGCATTGAGTTTATCGGTAAGTTGTGAAGATATATTTTCCATTGTCATTTTCTATGAATAGTCAAGTTGCTAAAATTTTCATTTACAAATTTTTATTCCAGCATTGTCAATTGTCAATTTTCCATCGTCAATTACTCCTAATCTGCCCGGCTCATGCTTAATTTGCCATGGTAAAGCCCTTTGATCGAAATTAAAGTATCGGATAGTTCAGTTAACCGGCTGGCCGTACCTTTTACCGTTACCACTTCCAGCCATTTGTCGGGCTCCAGCATAAAACGTTGGGAGGATAGCACTTCGGAATGAAATTTTTCCAGTTCTGAAGCAATCAGGTTGAGGATCTCTCTTTTTTTTGGATCATACAACAGTGTGATGGCCCCTGCAACTTGATTGTTGCATTGCCATTTTTTTTCTACAATATTCTTGCTGATCAACTGACGGATAGCTTGTGAACGATTCGTAAAAAAATTTTCTTTCACATATTCATCCAACGCTTCGAGCAGAGGTTGTTCTATGGAAATACCAAACCGGGTGACTGACATGATAGCATGAATTTTATAAAAGGTAACACGATGTAAAAATAATATTTTTGAATAGATTCCAATGCCTATTCCAAATTTTTCGATAAAAAAACTTAAGAATAACCAGCCAGGTGATCCGTTGTTAACAACCAGCAGGATTGTTGCGACCCTGGCGCTAAGGTATTTATTTGATCCAATCGCATTGGTGGTCAATTGATCGGATATGGTTTTTAACGCCTCATCTTTAGCTTTGGGATCAGATGCGGCAGCCAGCGCATCGGTCACTGCTTTGGTTCAGTTTTCAGGCTTGTTCAGTAAGATTTTATCGCCTTCTTTCAATCCGTTTTTAATGACAACAAATTTATCACTCTGGTTGCCACATTCGACGCTCCGGGTGGTAACACCTCCAAATTCTTTTAGGTAGACAAACTGTTTTTCCCCGTCCGAAAACAGGGCGGATCTCGGAATGACCAACACATTTTGTTCCCTGGAAATGATAATTTCGTTGTTGGTGGTCATGGCGGGTTTGATGCGCTTGTTGTCGCTGGCGATCCGGATGTTGACCTTAAATACTTTCGAATCGAAACCGGTCATTTCTTGTCCTACATTCGAAATATTGGAAATAACCCCTACTTTTTCCTGATTTTTCAGTGCATCGATATAAACCCTGGCGCTATCACCCACTTTGATTTTAGAGATATAGATCTCTTCGACAAAGGTTTCAGATACAAGAACTGACAGATCGGGCAGAGTGGCGATCACCGGGTTCTGCATACTAACATTAGAACCGATGGTAAGTTTTCGGCTTCCACCCCGTCCATAAGTTCTTCCGTAAATCAACATTCCGTCTCGCGGTGCAACAATTCGAGCCGCATCAAAGGCCAGCTGGTATTTATGGTCTTTGGTCGTCAAATCATCAATCTGCTTTGCCAGCCGCGTTATCTGCACCCTTAAGGCATTTTGGGTCAACCGGTAGGCGCGTTTTTTTGCATCCAGCTGTCTCAAAGCACGATCGTAAGCCATCTGTGCCCTTCGTTGAAAAGCCGGAGACTCATATACCGACTGCTCCATCTCAAGTTTACTGTACTGAAGATCAAAGATAAATTGACTAATGCCGTTTCGAAGTCCTACCAAAGTTACCGCGCTATCAATTTTTGCATCGTTGTAATTAAAAGTCAATTTTTTTAGATAATCTAAGTTGTTTTCTTTCAGTTGTTTGATTCGGCCTTGGTCTAATTGTGCCACATAATCGCCCTTTTTTACAATCGACCCTTCCGGTATCAGGTCCTTGATCTGGGTATCCCATATTTCCAGTTTACGGTCGCCAATGATATCAGGAACAGTAATAAGTACCGCTTTTTCGCTCTGAATCTCTCCTTTGCTGGTTATAATGGCTTCAAAATTCTCTCGTTTAATTTTATAGATGCCTGTTGCCGGCTTAATCCGGAAAATCAATATTGCGATAACAAGCAAAACGAAAATCCCTACCGACAGAAAAATTATTTTTTTTGATTTGGAAAGAGTCATTTGTTCAATATTTTATCAAAATCGGTCGTTAAATCACTCCCATTTTCAAAATCAAATAAGGTCAATTCCCGGATCTGGTAATAGGAAGTCCAGTATTTGCGCAAAGAGCTGATATAAGCCCTACGGGCATTTTCCAGATCGTTCCTGGCCAGATTAAGCTTGGTAACATCCAGTTTCCCAATTTTAAATCGCCGCATGGTAACTTCAAAACCCATGTGCGCGATGGTATCTGCTTTCGCGGAATTTATCACCTGATCAGATTGGATATTGAACTCCATGACGTTCATCACGATAGATTGCTCAAAATCGATCCTTTCCTGCTTTATGCCGTTGACTACCACTTCCCGATTGGATTTAGCCATTGCAATTTGCCCCCGCCTTTTACCCCAATCCACTACCGGGAAAGAAACGCCTACCAACGCAATATTCTGAAACTGATTTGGATTTTTGTATGCATCTGAAACCATTATTGCTTTTTGATTCAACCCGGCAGAGACATTTATATCGGCATTTAATCCATTCTGTGCTTTTGTAAGTTTTACTTTGTTATCTTCTTCCAGCAATCGCTCTTTTTGAGAAAGAATATCCGGATTGTTTGCCATCGATTTTTCAATAGCCTGTTCAACATTAATCTTTAAAGTAGAGGAGATGGAGGATGGAAGAACACACTCGATCTCGGTGTTTTTATCAAGCCCAAGAAAGGAGTTCAGGTCTGATCGTGCTCGGATAAGTCCCTGATTGGCGCGTGTAAGGGAAATTTTTGCATTCATCAGGCTCAATTCGAAATTCAAAAGGTCATCCTGGGTTACCGTCCCGACTTTGTAGCGGCCCTTCCCAATTTGGTACAACGTATCTGCGTTGGCAAGATTGGTTGTTGATATGTTTAGTTCAATCTGGGCATCAATCAGGGTAAAAAATTTACCGGTGGCTTTCAAGGCAATATCTTCCCGTGCCTGGATGAAATTTTTCTTGGCCTCTTCAAATTTAATTGGTTCGATTTTCGATTGCCACCGCATAGAGTTGTATCCATTCAACTTCTGATGGTAACCGATACTGATCTGATTGGCTGAGTACAGGGTCTGCATGTTTCCGAGAAAGTTTTTGGCCATTCCAAGATCTGAACTAACATTGATATTTCCACCAGTGAGCCCAACGTTCTGGGTCAACCTTAAAGAAGCGCTCGAAGTGATATTTTTTTGTTGACCGTATTGCCAGGTCTGGTCCTGAGGAATGTAATCCTGACGAATTGAGTTATTGTAAGAAAATGGGTTTGATCCAACTGAGAGGAAAGGAAGTTTATTTGACCTGTAATATTTGTACTCCCAATAGCTGGAAAGATACATGTTTTTCTGTTTGAAAGCATCGACTGACTGCCTGGTGGCCAAATCAATTGCATCTTCGAGTGTAAGTTCAACCACTTTCTCCTGAGCGCCGGAGGTTTTGCAAAATGCAATAAGCAGGATAAGTATAAAAATACGGGTCATAATAAATTATTGTCTTAATGATTCGACAGGGTCTTTATCTGCGGCCTTTTTGGCCGGGAGGTACCCAAAAGTGATCCCAATAAAAACGGAAACGCCAAATGAGATAAAAATAGAAAATAAGGAAATGATTGTTTTAATATCAAATATGGTCTGAATGATTTTTGACAGGATTACCCCGAGGATAATTCCAATTAATCCTCCCACCAGACTGATAAGTGTAGACTCAGACAGGAACTGAAAGACAATATCTTTCCTTGAAGCGCCAATCGCCTGGCGTGTGCCAATCTCTCGGATCCTCTCCATGACTGAGGCCAGCATGATGTTCATGATTCCAATTCCCCCGACAATCAGGGATATACCTGCGATAGCTCCCAACACAATGTTGAAAATATTCTTTGTTTTTTGTTGCTGTTTCAACAACAATTCCGGGATACTTACATCAAAATCATGGATACCATTGTGTTTTCGCGACAGCATGTTCCCGACTACTTTTGCTGTTGCCGTTAGTTGCTGGGTCTCTTTGACCCTGACGATTATTTCATCTAACTGGTTGATATTCTCTGTAGATGTGGAGTTGCTTCCTGATGCAGCGGCTTGCTTTACTTCATCGCTGCGTACCAATGCCCTGTTCCTAAACCTTAGCAGCATGGTTTTGACCGGAATTATGATGCTGTTGTCGGTACTGCTTATCGACATGGTTCCGCCACCAGAACCCACAAAATTTCGTTTTTCAACCACCCCAATTATCTGAAGCCATATTTGGCCACATTTGATGTATTTACCAACAGGGGGTTCATGGTTAAAAAAGAGGTTTTTTATGTTATTCCCGATGATACAGACGGGATATCCCTCTTTTATGTGT
>JAMDDG010000183.1 GCA_023488865.1 Bacteroidota bacterium
ATTCAAAAACAACACCATCTGGTCACCTTTATTTTCAATTACCAAATTATCCATAGTATTGTTTTTTTCAAATTTACAAAAAATTAATGATTCTAAAGTCTTTCATAAACTCAAATCCGCGCCAGCGGGCGTTCGTTTACCAAGGGTTCGGGACGAAGTTCTCGTATTTCATTTTCAAAATCCAATAGTCCCGAACCGCTGTTGATCCAGGCATCCTTGACCGATTTCAGGGCTTTTACCATGTACAACCGTTCCTGGTCGGTGTTGATGGTCTTGCGGCCTTTCAACTTGCTGATGGTCTTATCGGAACCCTGTCCGACATAGAGGTCGCCATGCGTGGAGGCCTCTTCAAAAAATGCCACATGCCCCGAATGGAGCATGTCATAACAGCCGGAAACAAATACTTTCATAGATGCGAATTTATTCGAATTTAAGCGAATTAATGCGAAGGGTTTAATATACGTTTGTAAGTTAACGAGGAAGATCCAAAGTTAATCAATATTCCAAGCCTTTGCCCTGAAGCCTTCAATGAATTTTGCAATTGCTTTATGTCAAAAACAGATAAAAATTTCGTATTAAATTAGTTATTGAGGTACCAGGAATAGAGTCTTTCAATACCTTCCCCAATTTCGATTTTGTGGTGCCAGCCCAGTGAATGTATTTTTGACGGGTCGGTGAGTTTGCGAAGGGTACCATCGGGTTTGGAGGTATTGAAGACCAGCTCTCCGCTAAAACCAACCTTGTTTTTAATGAGGAAAGCCAGGTCCCGGATGGTAATTTCTTTTCCTGTGCCGATATTAATATGCGTGTTACGGATTTCACGATTTGAGGACGAATTTTCACGAACGATATGATCAAAATCGATATTTTCCATGAGATAAACACACGCATCAGCCATCTCTTCCGACCATAAAAACTCCCTAAACGGTGCTCCTGTCCCCCAAATCTCTACGGATACGAATTTCCCGAATTTAGACGAATTAACACGAATGCCATATTTATCGAAAATATTGAGGATTACGATCTCCCCCTCTTCCACTCGCCCCTTCTCCCCCTCGCTTTCTCCGGAGACTCCTCCAATCGGTCTTTTCCTGAGATCGGCCCGGATAGCTTCCCAATTTCCTTCCTCCAAACATTTTCCCAGATAAATTTTTCGCAACAGTCCAGGCAACACATGTGATTTCTCCAGATCGAAGTTATCATTGGGCCCGTAGAGGTTGGTGGGCATTACAGAGATGAAGTTGGTCCCGTATTGCAGGTTGTAGCTCTCGCACATCTTCACTCCGGCAATCTTGGCAATGGCGTAGGGTTCGTTGGTATATTCAAGGGGAGAGGTGAGGAGGCAATCTTCACGCATGGGTTGCGGGGCTTCTCGCGGGTAGATACAGGTGCTGCCTAAAAAGAGGAGCTTCTTTACCTTGTTGAGATAGGCTGCATGGATGACGTTGTTCTGGATCATCAGGTTCTCGTAGATAAACTGCCCGCGGTAGGTGTTGTTGGCAACAATGCCACCTACCTTGGCCGCTGCAAGGATAACATACTCCGGTTTCTCTTCCTCAAAGAATGCATTGACCGCTCTGGTGTCCATCAGATCCAATTCCTTGATAGTTTTTCCACAGAGATTCGTGTATCCCTTAGACAATAGATTTTTCCAGAGAGCTGATCCCACTAGTCCGGTGTGACCTGCCACATAAATTTTATCGTTTAGCTTCATTTGATTACACTGATTTTAAAAGGATGTCACGGATTCGGGTGGCTTGATGGTGTTGTATTGATACACCTTTTATATTGAAGTGAAGGAGCACCAAAATTCACTAATAATCCCACTTCCAGTTTTGTGGATTTTAAATAGTTGATTAATTGAGCAATATTATCTTTATGAATAAAAGGTAAGGATTTTAGCTCGACCATTATTGTTGAGAAGCATACAAAGTCAGCAACAAAGTATTTCTTCATTGGATCTCCGTCGTAAACCAACTCCAATTTTTGGTGTCGTATAAAGGGAATTTCCTGACTTTTGAACTCTTTTTCCAGTGCTTCCTGATAAACGGATTCCAAGAAACCAGCCCCAAGAATTCTATGGACCCTCATACAGGCTCCGATTATCTTGTACGTCTCTTGTTCAAACTGCAATGCCATCCGTGAAATCCGCTTTAATCCGTGAAATCCAATTATTCGAAGTAGTTCAATGTTCGGTAACCGCCTTCACGGAGGTAGGCATCCTTTTTCATCAGGTGGATATCCGACTGCATCATGTCTTTGATAAGTCCATCCAGGTCATAATGAGGTTTCCAGCCTAATTTGGTCATGGCCTTGGTGGGATCGCCGATGAGGAGATCGACTTCGGTGGGGCGGAAATACTGAGGATCGACTGCGACTATTGGAGAGGGAGTGGGCGAGGGGGCGAGGGGAAGAGGGGATGACTGGGATGACTGGGACGAGGGGGAGAGACGGGATTTTAAAGGTTGTAGATATTGGGAACCAACGCGTTCGGTAAAGAGCTGTTCGTTGATGCCTGCCAGATATCCTTTTTCTGCTGCTCCATCGCCAACAAAGTCAATTTCAAGTCCAATTTCAGCGCTTGCTTTTCTGATGAAATCGCGGATGGTGGTGGTAATGCCGGTGGCGATCACATAATCATCCGGTTGCTCTTGCTGCAGGATCAGGTACATCGCTTCTACATAATCTTTGGCGTGGCCCCAGTCGCGTTTGGAGGAGAGGTTTCCCAGAAACACGGTATCCTGCATCCCCAAAGCAATGCGGCTGAGGGCGCGGGTTATTTTGCGGGTAACGAAGGTCTCTCCCCGGATGGGCGACTCATGGTTGAAAAGAATGCCGTTGCTGGCATGCATTTTATACGCCTCCCGGTAGTTGACCGTGATCCAATAGGCATACATTTTAGCGACCGCGTAGGGCGATCTTGGATAGAAAGGGGTTCTCTCAGATTGAGGAACCTCCTGCACCATGCCATACAGCTCGGAGGTGGATGCCTGGTAGATTTTTGTTTTTTTCGCTAATCCCAACAACCGGACAGCTTCCAATATTCGCAGGGTCCCTAATCCGTCTGCGTTCGCCGTATACTCTGGCGTCTCAAAACTAACGGCCACATGGCTCATGGCTGCTAGGTTATAGATCTCATCGGGCTGAATATCCTGGATAATCCGGGTCAGGTTCATACTATCGGTTAAATCGCCATAGTGCAGTTTAAAGTGACGGTTCTCTACATGCGGATCTTCGTAGATATGGTCGATCCGATCGGTGTTGAACAAAGAGGAGCGACGCTTAATGCCATGAACTATGTATCCTTTTTTTAGGAGATATTCGCTCAGGTAGGCGCCATCCTGACCGGTAACGCCGGTAATAAGGGCAGTTTTTTGTTGCATATGAATTAGGTTTTAACTACAGATGGGCACAAATTATATTTGTCCACAAATACACACAAATGGGCACAAATAAATAAACCACTGAATCAACTCATGTTACCACGGATGGGCACTGATTATATTTGTCCACAAATACACACAAATGGGCACAAATAACAAAGCACAGAAATCACTTTTATTACCAGAATATCAGACAATTATAGAAATTAAATTTTAATCTTTCGTACTGATCCAACCTGGGAGCTAGTGCAAATGCTCGAATGGAATACACGGAGAACTTCAATTCTAAAAGCAGCAATGCGATAGATTATCAAATAAGATTCCAATATTATGTTTCGGTAAATTTTGTTTTTTGTGACAAGAAACCTGCATTCGGGATACATAAAGTACTCGAATTCCAGGTTTGCAACAAGTTTTTCAATATTATCATAAAACAAAAGTGCCCCAGTATAGCCAAAGGTTTCAAGTCCGTACTGAAAGATATTTTTCAGGTCATCGCTGTATTGCTCAGAAACAACTACTTTGAGTTTTCCAGTATCCATTTATCCATTTTTGTATGATGTTCTTCAAATGTCATAAATGGACCCTTTTCTGCTTCTTTTACCATCTTAGCCAATACTTTATCTGGTATGCGTTTGCCAGGTGCCTGTAAATCTTTAGTTTCTTTTGTTTCTGGTGTTCTCATTATTGATGGAATTTTATATTCATAACACAAATGTAGTGAAATATTCAAACAACTTGAGTGCAGCTGATTTGTTCTTCGTACCTGCAAGAGAGACCGGTATCTTCTATAGAAAATTGTCCACAAATACACACAAATGGGCACAAATTAAGGAGAGATCTCATTTCCCCATTTTCTTTCCACCTTCTGCACCTTCCATCTTTCCCGCTACCAGTCCCTTCCGTCATCTCCATCCCTCTGTCCCTCCGTCATCCCCTTCGTCCCAGTCATCCCCTTCGTCCCAGTCATCCCCTTCGTCCCAGTCGTCCCCTTCGTCCCAGTCGTCTCTCCTTCCCTCCGTCATCCCAGTCATCCCAGTCTCTCCGCGTTCCGTCCGCCCTTCGACCCTTCGACTTCGCTCAGGGACCGCAAGCTCAGGGACCGAAATATAGCCGCATAGCGGCGGTATTTTGGTAGAAAAAAGGTGCATTCAGAGATCCGTCTGCGAGCAAATATTCAAAGATGAGAGGAGGAGGGTTTCAGACGGAAGGAGCAAATGCAGGAAAATGGAGAAATGTACACGATCACCTAAGAAATATTGATCTCACCTGACGCATTGTCAGTGTGCGGTAGAGAAATGTTGGAGTGATGCAGAGAAATGGTCATTTCATGTAAAGAAATGTTCATTGTATGCAGAGAAATGACCATTTGTTGTAACGCTTTGTCCGTTGGAGGCAGAGAAATGGAAAAAGGAGGAAGAGAAATAGGCATCGTAGCTG
>JAMDDG010000404.1 GCA_023488865.1 Bacteroidota bacterium
AGCTGGTAAATAGTTCTTTGAACCTTGTAAGCTCCGTGCCGCACAAACAATAATTAATCTTCAAGCCGTCAATATCGCCGTGGATCAGTCCCAGTTCGCGCAGCTCCTTCAGGTGCTGTGAGACGGTAGTCCGGCTCAGCGGGATTACCTCTGAAATATCTCCCGAGATGCAGGTCTTGGTTTCAGCTAAATACTGAAGAATGGCTAAACGGGCCGGATGGGAGATAACCCGGGCGAATCGGGCTAACTCCTGCAGGTTGTCATCGAATTTTTGAGAGTTGTTCATGGCGTTGTTTCTAATGGCGCAAACATACGACATAGATTTGAATTTGCAAAAATTAAACGAGATATTTTCGTAACCAACCATCATCTAAATTGTGTTTTTTTGCAAACTATGAAGAATTTCACGCAAAGGCCGCGAATGAAATCGCAAAGAGCTCAAAGTGTTGAAATACCGTATATTTTCTGCGTTCTTGGCGTAATCTTTGCGAACTTTGCGTGAACTGTCGACATTATGGACAGACTTTAAATACATAGGATTGAAGAAATAGCAGGTTTTAAAATATAAAAGCGTAATTTTAGCTAACCTAATTTAACAAACAAATGAATGATTACTAAAGAGGCAGCTTTTCAGAAAATATCGGAACTGGTCGAACGCTTTGGCGAGCAATTTGATTCGTATAAAAATGTGAGCTACAATGAAACCCTTACCCGCCGGGACTTTATCGATCCGTTTTTCAAAGCGTTAGGCTGGGACATCGACAATGAACAAGGATATGCCGAAGCCTACCGGGAAGTGATCCACGAAGACCGGGTGAAGATTGGAAAAGCGACAAAAGCCCCCGACTATTCTTTCCGACTCTCCGGAGGGAAAAGATTGTTTTTTGTTGAAGCGAAAAAACCCAGTGTGGTTATAAAAGACGATATTTTACCGGCCTATCAGGTAAGACGTTATGGCTGGAATGCCAAACTTGCCATTTCCATCATCACCGACTTTGAAGAATTTGCCATCTATGACTGTACTAGAAGGCCAAACCCCACCGACAAAGCGTCCGTAGCGCGCATAGAATACCTGACTTTTCGCGAATACCTTCCAAAATTTGATTTCATCTGGGATACATTCAGCAAAGAACGGGTACTCAAAGGGAGTTTCGACAAGTTTGTGCAGGGCAATGCCAACAAAAGAGGGACAGCAACGGTTGACAAAGAGTTTCTGATATCGCTGGATACCTGGAGAACCTACCTGGCAACCTCAATCAGTTGGAACAATAAAAGCCTCGACGAAGACGAAATTAATTTTGTGGTACAGCAAACCCTCGATCGCATTATCTTTCTGCGTATTGCCGAGGACCGGGGCATTGAACCTTATGGCAATCTGCAAAACGCGGTTAAGCAAGGCGACAGCTACCAAAACATGTTTGCTATTTTCGGAGAGGCCGATGCAAAATACAATTCCGGACTTTTCGACTTTAAAAAAGACAAGCTCAGCAAGGATATAAAGATCGACAATAAGGTGATTAAAACCATCATCAAAGAGTTGTATTACCCCGAAAGTCCTTACGAGTTTTCCATATTGGCCGTCGAAATATTAGGAAGCGCTTACGAACAGTTTCTGGGTAAAGTGATCAGGATAACGCCCGGGCACCATGCAAAAATTGAAGAGAAGCCCGAAGTCCGTAAGGCTGGCGGCGTCTATTATACCCCGCAATATGTGGTCGAATACATTGTAAAAAATACCGTCGGCAAACTTGTAGAAGGCAAGACGCCGAAAGAGATCAGCGAAATAAAAATTGTTGATCCCGCCTGTGGAAGCGGTAGTTTTTTGATAGGGGCATATCAATATTTATTGGACTGGCATAAGAACTATTACACCGAAAACGGTACCCTTCGACAAGCTCAGGGACCAAAGAACAAAAAGGATAACCCTTTAACACCCGAAGGCAATCTCACTACCGCCGAGAAGAAACGCATTTTGCTCAACAACATCTACGGAGTTGATATTGATGTAAATGCCGTTGAAGTAACCAAACTGAGTTTGCTTCTCAAATGTATGGAAGGTGAAACTGATGCTTCAATTGCTTATCAGTTATCCATTTTTCACGAACGGGTTTTGCCCACACTCGACAACAACATCAAGAGCGGGAACAGTCTGGTGGATAATGATTTTTATGGAGGTGAACTTGATTTTGGTGAAGAGAAAAAAGTAAAACCTTTTAGTTGGATAAAAGGATTTCCTGAAGTCTTTAATAATAAAGGGTCAGAGAGGAATCAAGTCTTTTTAAGACATTTTAATAGGGTTATGAATTTGTCGAAAGAGACAGATGATTTAATTGATAAATATGCTTTGAAAGAACCAGAATCACCTTTTGGGGCATTAGCCGGATTTGATGTAGTGATAGGAAACCCACCATATGGAGCTTTGTTTTCGATGAAGGAGTCAGCGTATTTTAAGAGTAGATATAATTCGGCTGTTTGGCGCGGTGAAAGCTATCTGCTTTTCATTGAACAAGCTTTAAAATTGTTAAAAAAAGATGGTTTCTTAGGTTTTATAGTTCCTGATACACTTTTGAATCTGGGATTTACTCAACCTACCAGAGAATTGCTACTTCGAAATTCCAAATTACAAGAGATCGTTGGATTGCCTTCTAACGTATTTTCTGGTGCAACCGTCGATACAATAATTTTATTAACGGGTAGAACAGGATACGCAAGTCATTTCAATGCTTCAAATATTTTAGTGAAAACTTTCGGGAAAAGGCAACCTATTCAATCTATTCAAAACCCGCAGAAGGAATTTTATGCGAAAGCAAAAGATTGGTTTGACCAAAATGCTTTTAATATTCATACAGACAACTCTGAAATCGCGCTACTCTCTAAAATTGAATTCAGAAAGAAATGTCTATCCGATATTTCTGAAATGTACTCAGGTATTAAGGTATATTCAGTTGGCAGAGGAATCCCTGTTCAGACAGAGGAAATTAGAAATTCTAAACCTTACACATCAGAAACCCCAAAGGGAGAAGATTGGAGTCCTTTTTACGACGGGAAACACATAGGACGTTATAACAACTTTTGGAAAAACAACAATTGGGTTAAGTATGGTTCAAATTTAGCAGAACCGAGAAATGCTGAAAATTTCAAAGGCGAGAAATTGTTGATTAGGAAAATAACAGGCAAAACTTTGATTTCAACTTATGTACCTGATGATTCATATTGCAATACCTTGCTTCATGTACTAAAAGTGAAAGATAAGTCATTCACCTATAAAAGCATCTTAGCAATTCTTAATTCTACCTTGATTGGCTGGTATTACAAAAAGAAGTTTCAAATCAGTGATGATGATACATTTCCACAAATCATGATTCGTGATATTCTTCAGTTTCCAATACCTGCAGTTGATGGAATAAATGATGCCAAACTGAACAAACTTGTAGCCCAGCTTCTTCAACTCAACGAAGAAAAATCAGAAGCCAAACTGCAATCCAGAGTTTCGCAATTAGAGAGCAAGATTGATTATTGCGAAGGCCGGATCAACGAAATTGTTTATCAATTATATGATTTAACCGAAGATGAAATAAAAATTGTGGAAAACAAAAAATAAATGATAATTTTCGTTAGACAAATTGGACAATCTTGACACTTTAATCGTCCACAAAGTCATAATTGTCCAACGAAAGAATAAAGGAGAAAAATCAATGGACAAACAATACAACCCCGATGGTTTTATTCCCAAACACGGAGGTTACGAACGTTTGATAACTTACCAAAAAGCCGAAATCATCTTCGATGGTACGTACTATTTTTGTAAAAAATATTTCCAACCCTACGACCGCACCATCGACCAAATGACACAAGCCGCACGTTCGGGCAAACAAAACATTGTTGAAGGTAGCATGGCTTCGGGCACCTCAAAAGAAATGGAAATTAAACTCACCAATGTTGCCCGGGCTTCGTTCGAAGAACTTTTAATCGATTACAAAGACTTTTTGCGAACCCGCAAATTAAAAATCTGGGACAAAAAACACTCCTATTATCCACACCTTACCAAATTACTGACAATTCCAGATGCTACCTTCGAAACCTATCGGAAAGGCATTGAAAACCCAGATCCCGAAGTATCGGCCAATGTAATGATTGGATTGATAAATATAACTTCCTTTTTACTCGCCAAACAGTTAAAAACGTTAGAAAAAGAATTTCTACAAGAAGGAGGATTGAGAGAAAGGATGTCGCAAGCAAGGATTGAGGTAAGGCGGAAACAAAAATAGCCACATTCTTAAAACTCAACCTGAACGACAGACTGGTGTATGATTCGTATGAGTTAACTGAAGAAGAAATTAAAATTGTGGGGGGGGAGATGAAAACCAATACAAAAATCAAGATTGAAGAAGCATTAAAAAATGCTGAAAGCTACATTGAAGAGATGAAGGCCTGGGATGATAAAAAGCTCAGTAAACATCTTGATCTATTTCAGAAACAGATGCAGATGGCTTATGATCAGGGGAATCTTGAGGCATTCGAATTGTTGCAGGAATATGAACGACAAGTTCTTAGAAGTAGAATGTTACGTAATTTCGGAGATTAAAGTCCTAATTTTGTTAAGAAATTGTGTTCTTTTTCAACTACTCATTGCTGTTTTGTTGAAAATTATTTGAATTATCGTATTATTAAGCCTGAAATTAAATTTTAACCATGCAACCAAAAATAGCAGCCCAGGCCTTCATCTCTTCAATGTAGCTTTCAGCATTTTTTAATGCTTCTTCAATCTTGATTTTTGTATTGGTTTTCATCTCCCCCCCCCACAATTTTAATTTCTTCTTC
>JAMDDG010000423.1 GCA_023488865.1 Bacteroidota bacterium
TGAGCACGAAATCCGTCTGGCCTGCAACATGGCTAAAAAAACAGGAGTCGCTACACAATGTTTTGCTTTTCAGGATCCGGAAGAACTTTACACACTGAAAACCTGGATTGACACTGGCGTGATTGGAAAGGTGAAAGAGTTGCACCGCTGGACAAACCGTCCGATGTGGCCGCAAGGTTCGCCATACCTTCCCGAAGAAAAACCCGTCCCTGAAGGGTTTGACTGGCAACTCTGGCTCGGCCCGTCAACCGATCGCCCGTATTCTCCCGGTTACACGCATACTGTTTTCAGGGGATGGTACGAATTTGGTGCCGGATGCCTGGCCGACATGGGTTATTATGGCTTTTGGAAAGACTGGCGGGTTTTAAACCTGGGTATGCCAGACAATGCTGAGGGATCGGCCAGCTTCACATGCGAGATAAAGGATTTCAGAAGTTCCCGGGTGAAAAACAACCTGACTTACCCGCATGCTGCAACCTTATACTGGGAGGTCCCGGTTAACGGGAAAAACGAAACCATAAATGTCTATTGGTATGAAGGTGGCATCAGACCAAATACGCCAAAGTCATTGATCAGGAAAGGAAAGAAAATGCCAGTGGACGGGGTTATGTTTATTGGTGAGAAAGGAACAATCCTGGCCGGCTACGGATACGATAATCCCGTTTTACTTGATGTTAAGGATACTGAAAAAGCCGTTTCTTCAATAATAATCCCGAAGGTTGAATTGATCGACCAGACAACAGAGATGATCAATGCCTTTAAAGGAATAAAACCTTCAAGGGGAAATTTTGAGAATGTACAGACCGTGGCCGAAGCCATTTGTTTGGGCAACCTGGCCATCCGTATGAGCGACCGGCTGGAATGGGACAATGATAACCTGAAAGTGACCAACCTTCCGGAGGCCAACGGGTTCGTCTCGCGCGTGTACCGCGAAGGCTGGGAACTTTAAAAGAGAAGTAACTAATTTATAACAACCAACAAAAATTTTAACCATGAAAAATTTTAATCTCGTATTAGTAGCAGGGCTTATCCTGTTTTTCTTTCAGGGCTCTGGATTCGCCCAGAATAAGTGTGTTTTTGAAAAAGAGGGTTATACACAGTTGTTTAATGGCAAAGATTTAACCGGATGGAAAATTCCGGAAGGCGATAACGGCCACTGGTCGGTAATTGATGGTGTTATTGATTATGATGCCCGTTCAGAAGCTAAAGGGGATAAGAACCTTTGGACAAAACAGGATTTCAAAAATTTCAAATTACATATTGAATGGCGTTTTAAAGGCTACGGGGACCACCTGTTTCCCCTGCCAACCATTTTGCCCAGCGGCGATTACTGGCGTGACGAGAATGGTAAAATTATTGAGCCATTAGGGCCAAATTCCGACTCGGGAATTCTTTTAAAAGGTGCAGGTCAGGCAAATCTTTGGTGCTGGTCGGTTGGTTCCGGTGAGTTATGGACGATCAGAAATGATAAATCGTTGTCTCCTGAAGTCCGTGCAGCTGCAGTCCCCAAAGAAAATGCAGATAAGCCGGTAGGTCAATGGAACGCTTTTGACATTACCGTTGTCGGCGACAGGGTCACAATTGTCAATAATGGCATCGTGGTCATCAACAATGCCTTGTACCCCAGTATGGTTGTTAACGGGCCTATTGGCTTGCAACATCACGGTGGAATCAATGAAAAAACCGGAAAGCTTAAAGGGGCATCAAGCCTGGTGCAGTTTCGTAATATCTGGATTAAAGAACTTTAAAAATCAGAGATATATAAATTTCTGCATGAAAGAAAAAATTCAATTGACACTAAATGGCAAATCCGTTGAAATGGAAACGGATACCAGTCAGACACTGTTGTGGATGTTGCGAGCTGAACTTGGATTGACCGGAACAAAGGATGGTGGCTGTGGTATTGGTTTTTGCGGAGGAGCCTGCACGATACTAGTCGATGGAGTGGCCGAACGATCATGCAGTATGACAGTTAAGGATGTAGCAGGAAAGAAAGTGATTACCATTGAAGGCTTAATGGTGGGTGGGAAACTTCATCCGGTTCAGACAGCGTTCATTGAACACGAAGCACAGCAATGTGGTTTTTGCACTTCAGGAATGATTATGAATGCGGTTGGGCTATTAAACCAAAATCCAAATCTCGATCGGAAGGAAATAATCGAAGGTATGAACAATAACCTTTGTCGTTGCGGATCCTACAATCGCATTATGATGGCCATTGAGACAGCCGCAAAAGAAATGAAAGGAGAGAAATAATGAATTCTGAAGAGACTAATGAAATATACTTTGGTGATGTTGACTATCCATTTTATGACAGCCGGCGTAATTTTCTCAAAAAACTGGGATGTGGCTTGATCATTATTTTTAATCTAGACTCCTTTCATGTATTTGCCGGTGATAAGGGCGAAGAACCCGGAAAGAGGAGTAAGCCTGGATTTAACGCTTACCTGCGAATCAGGGAAGATGGACGGGTGGAATGTTATGTTGGGAAAATTGAAATGGGGCAGGGGGTTACTACTTCGCTGGCACTGGCTTTAGCCGAAGAACTGGACGTTTCTTTTGATCGAATCGACATGATTATGGGTGACACCGATTTATGCCCTTATGATATAGCCACCTGGGGATCAATGACCACGCGTTTTTTTGATCCCCTGCTCAGGGCTGCTGCAGCAGAAGCCCGCATGGAGCTGATCAGGCTGGCCGCTGTCGTATTAAAAATGCCAGAAGATCAATTGGAAACAGAAAACGGGTATGTTTTTGAGGTTGCAGATCCTTCCAATACCGTAAGTTATGGAGCGCTGACAAAAGGCAATAAAATTGTCAAAACCATTACCCGACCTACGATTTTTAAAAAGTCATCCCAATATAAGCTGGTTGGCAAGTCAATGCACAGTACCAACGCCCGGTTAAAAGTTACCGGGGAGGCAAAATATTCCGCTGACATCCAACTTCCCGGAATGTTATATGCTTCCATTAGCAGGCCTCCCGCACACGGATGTGCTTTGTTGTCGGTCAATGCCTCAAAGGCAGAAGCCATAGCAGGTGTAAAAGTTGTTATACTGAAAGACCTGATTGCCGCCTTACATCCGAACCCTAATGTTGCCATGAAGGCCCGGGATGCCATCAATGTTTCCTGGGGTAGCGCACCTGAAATTTTGGCAAATGATAAAACAATTTTTAAATACCTCGTTAAGAATGTGGTAGAAACTAACGTCTTTGAAGAAATCGGGAACCTGTGGAGGGGATTCGAGGAGTCTGATTTCACCATTGAATCGGAATACCATGATGGTTATAAAGCACATGCCTCCATCGAGACCCATACTGCCACTGCTTATTTTGAAGGAGACAAATTAATAATTTGGGCTTCTTCCCAAAGGCCATTTGTAACCAGGGAGGAATTGTCGAAAGAGCTGGATATGCCGATTGAAAAGATACATCTGAAACAGGTATTGATCGGAGGCTCTTTTGGAGGTAAACTTTATAACAGACAAGCCATTGAAACCGCTTTATTAGCAAGAAAAACCGGGAAACCGGTGCAATTGGCCTGGACCAGGAAGGAAGAATTTATGTATGACATGTTCCTTACGGCTGCTGTCATAAAGATAAAAGCGGGGGTGAAAAAGGATGGTAAAATTTCAGCATGGAAGTATAATCTTTATTGTGCAAACGGCCGCGGGATGAAAGACTTTTACGGAATCCCCAATTTGCGTACGGTTTTATACGATAAAGTGGGGATCCATCCTTTTGGAACAGGCTCCTGGAGAGCCGATACCAATAATTCCACCACTTTTGCCCGTGAATCGCATATCGACATGTTGTCCGATAAAATTGGCATGGATCCGCTGACCTTTAGGCTCAAAAATATTTCAAACGGTAAAATGGAGCGAACCCTTCGTCTGGCCGCAAAAACCTTTGGCTATATTTCTGCCAAAACTGGCTCGAACAAGGGGTGCGGAATTGCACTTGGCATTGAAACCGGAACGTGTGTGGCCATTATTGCTGAAGTTGAGGTTAACCCGGAAACAGGGCTTGTAAAACCCATCCGTATGGTTTGCGCACAGGATATGGGACAGGTCGTTAACCCACTTGGCGCTAAGGTAGCGACCGAAGGGGGCATAACGATGGGATTGGGCTATGCTTTATTTGAGGATATCCAATTTGACTGGGGCGAGGTAAAGACTCAAAATTTCGATAATTATGCGTTTGCCCGTTTTTCTGTAACCCCATCCATCGAGGCCGTTTTTATTGACGATATGGATGCCCCTCCACAGGGAGGCGCCGAACCTGCGATTATCTGCGTTGGAGGGGCAATCTCAAATGCCGTTTTCCATGCCTCAGGCGCGAGGGTTCACCAATTGCCCATTACTCCTGAGCGAGTACTTGCAGCTGCCAGAAAATAACCTGGGCGAAACGGCCAGCAATGTGAAGAGCAGAAAATAATGATAATTAATTTGACTTTAACAGATAAAAAACTTTAAACCAATAAATTATACATTAAAACAAACCAATGAAAAATTTAAACACAGGAATGATTGCCATGACTGGTTTATTATCAGTCGGGATCGCAAGTCAACAAAGTGCCAATGCAATGCAAAAGACCAAGACGTCGAATCCCAATATTATTGTATTTTTTTGCGATGATATGGGCTATGGGGATATTGGTCCTTTTGGACATCCCACGATTCGTACGCCTAACCTTGACCGTATGGCTGAAGAAGGGCAAAGATGGACAAGTTTTTATGCCGCTGCGCCGGTATGCACCCCTAGCCGCGCTGGACTAATGACAGGCAGGCTACCCATACGTTCGGGCAT
>JAMDDG010000130.1:0-4189 GCA_023488865.1 Bacteroidota bacterium
AAACAACAACCGATTCGAATAACACAAACAATTTGTAACTAAGATGAGAAAGACAAAACCAAAAAAACGGATCATTCTTCCCGATCCAAAATTCAATGATGTTCTCGTTACTCGCTTCGTGAACAGTCTTATGTTTGATGGAAAAAAATCCATCGCTTTCAAAATCATTTACGATGCACTGGATATTGTTGCTACAAAGATGAAAGACAATGAGTTGTCTGCTCTCGATATCTGGAAAAAAGCGTTGATAAACATTACCCCCCAGGTTGAGGTTAAAAGTAGGCGTGTGGGTGGTGCCAACTTTCAGGTACCGATGGAAATCCGTCCGGAAAGGAAAGTGGCCATTTCCATGCGTAACCTGATCCTCTTCTCCAAAAAGCGTTCCGGTCACTCTATGGCAGAGAAATTGGCTGCTGAAACCATTGCCGCTTTTAACGAAGAAGGAGGGGCATTCAAGAAAAAAGAAGATACACACAGAATGGCAGAAGCAAACCGCGCGTTTGCACACTTCCGGTTTTAACCGGTTTTTAGATAGATTAGTTTTTGATTACTGTACGATAAATTTATAATGGCGAAAAGGGACCTTACAAATACCAGGAACATCGGGATTATGGCGCACATCGATGCCGGTAAAACAACCACTTCAGAGCGGATTTTGTTTTACACGGGTAAAGTTCACCGTATTGGTGAAGTGCATGATGGTGCGGCAACGATGGACTGGATGGAGCAGGAGCAGGAGCGAGGTATTACCATCACTTCTGCTGCGACATTTACAGAATGGACATACAACGATATTGTTCATCAAATCAATATCATTGATACTCCTGGCCACGTCGACTTTACGGTGGAGGTGGAACGTTCGTTAAGGGTTCTTGACGGTGCTGTTGCAACCTTTTGTGCTGTTGGAGGAGTTGAAGCCCAGTCTGAGACCGTTTGGCGTCAGGCCGACAAATACGGTGTGCCGAAAATCGCTTTCATCAACAAGATGGACCGTGCGGGCGCCGATTTTTTTAGTGTTTACAACGATATCAAAGAGAAGTTAGGGGCCAATCCGGTTCCGGTTCAAATTCCGATTGGGGCGGAAGAGCGCTTCAAAGGGGTCATCGATCTGGTTGCCATGAAATCTGTAGTCTGGCACGATGAGACCATGGGAGCTGATTATTCGGTGGAAGAGATTCCTGCTGATATGCTGGAGCTTTCAAAAGAGTGGCGTGATAAATTAGTTGAATCCGTTGCTGAACAGGATGAGACTTTGATGGAGAAATTCTTCGAAGACCCCAATAGCATCACCGAAGACGAGTTGAAACACGTGATTCGCAAAGCCACACTTTCAGGTACAATTATCCCGATGTTGTGTGGTTCTGCTTTCAAAAATAAAGGAGTTCAGACCCTTTTGGATGCGGTTTGTGCTTACTTGCCCAGTCCGCTTGATGTTGCTTCTATCGTCGGGAAAAACCCGGATACCAACGAAGAAATTGAAAGAAAACCAGATGTCAATGAGCCACTTGCAGCGTTAGCTTTCAAGATTGCCACTGACCCTTATGTAGGCCGTTTGTGTTTCATTCGTGTCTATTCAGGTAAAATTGATGCGGGTTCTTATGTTTTAAATACCCGGACAGGGAAAAAAGAGCGGATCTCCCGTCTCTTCCAGATGCACTCCAATAAACAACAACCGCGCGATGTGATCGAAGCCGGCGACATTTGCGCCGCCGTAGGGTTTAAAGATATTCGCACCGGTGATACGTTATGTTCTTTGGACCATCCGATCGTTCTCGAATCCATGACTTTCCCGGAACCGGTAATTGGCATCGCTATTGAGCCAAAAACCCAAAAGGACCTGGATAAATTGTCCAATGGCCTGGTAAAACTTTCAGAAGAGGATCCTACGTTCCAGGTAAATACCGATCAGGACAGCGGGCAGACCATCATTCGCGGAATGGGCGAGCTTCACCTTGAGATCATCGTTGATCGTCTGAAAAGGGAGTTCAAAGTTGAATGTAACCAGGGAGCACCCCAGGTGTCCTACAAAGAGACCATTACCAAAGAAGTTTCGCTTCGAGAAGTCTTCAAAAAGCAAACGGGTGGCCGTGGTAAATTTGCAGACATATCTGTTCACATTGGTCCGGTTGATGAAGGCAAAACAGGTCTTCAGTTTGTCGATCAGATCAAAGGTGGAACAATTCCGCGTGAATACATCCCATCTATAGAGAAAGGGTTCAAAGAGGCCATGAACAATGGTCCTTTGGCCGGATATAAAATTGAGAACCTTAAAGTGGTCCTGGTGGATGGATCTTTCCACCCGGTTGACTCCGATGCACTCTCATTCGAGTTATGCGCCAGGCAAGCTTTCAGAAACGCTGCGTCCAAAGCGAAGCCAATTTTGCTGGAGCCGATTATGAAGGTAGAAGTGGTTACCCCGGACGATTACATGGGCGATATCGTTTCCGACCTGAACCGTCGCCGTGGTCATGTTGAAAGCATGGATGCCAAATTTGGCGCCCGTGTGATCAAAGCGCTGGTTCCGCTTTCCGAGCAGTTTGGTTACGTAACAACTTTGCGTACCCTCTCTTCGGGCCGTGCAACCTCCACGATGGAGTTTTCCCATTTTGCAGAAGTTCCCAGGAACATTGCAATTACAGTTCTTGAAAGTGTTAAAGGAAAAACAGAGTTATTATAACTAAATACGTTCTTATCATGAGTCAAAAAATCAGAATTAAACTGAAATCGTACGATCACAATTTGGTTGACAAGTCGGCTGAAAAGATTGTAAAAACGGTTAAATCAACCGGCGCGATTGTAAGCGGCCCTATTCCGCTGCCAACCCATCGTCGTATTTTCACCGTATTGAGATCTACCTTCGTTAACAAAAAATCGAGGGAACAGTTCGAGTTATCATCCTACAAAAGATTGATCGACATTTACAGTTCAACCGCAAAAACTATCGACGCCTTAATGAAGCTGGAATTGCCCAGCGGTGTTGAAGTTGAAATTAAAGTTTGATAAACTGCTTAACAAGTAGAAAAATGCCAGGATTAATTGGAAAAAAAATCGGAATGACTTCCGTATTCAGTGTTGAGGGGAAAAACATCCCATGCACTGTGATTGAAGCTGGTCCATGCACGGTAACCCAGATCCGCACCCTCGAAACCGATGGTTATGAGGCTGTTCAATTGGGTTTTATCGAAAAGAAAGAAAAGCATGCGACGAAAGCAGAAATCGGCCACTACAAAAAGGCCGGTACTACTCCTAAGAGAAAAGTGGTCGAATTTGATGGTTTTGGTAACGATGTAAAGCTGGGGGATGTCATTACAGTTGACATGCTGGAAGCTGATACATTCATCGACATTACCGGCATATCAAAGGGTCGCGGGTTCCAGGGCGTTGTTCGTCGTCACGGCTTCGGCGGTGTCGGACAAAGCACGCACGGACAGCACAACCGCTTACGCGCACCAGGTTCTATCGGTGCCTCTTCCTATCCTTCCCGTGTATTCAAAGGAATGCGCATGGCAGGTCGTGATGGTGGAAAAACTATAACTGTTCAAAACCTTCAGGTGTTGAAAGTTATTCCGGAGAACAATCTTTTAATTGTTAAAGGTTCTGTCCCCGGAGCCAAAGATTCATACTTAATTATTTTGAAGTAATGGAAATCGCAGTTTTAAACAGAGCAGGTGAAGAGACCGGAAGAAAAGTAGAGCTGAATCCCAGCATTTACTCGGTAGAACCTAATGATCACGCGATTTATCTCGACGTGAAGCAATATCTGGCCAACCAACGTCAGGGCACACATAAGAGCAAGGAACGCGGTGAAGTATCCGGGTCAACCAGAAAGCTGAAAAAGCAAAAAGGAACCGGTGGCGCACGTGCGGGAAGCATCAAATCGGGTACAATCCGTGGAGGAGGCCGTATGTTTGGCCCTCGTCCAAGGGATTATGGATTTAAATTGAACAAGAAATTAAAAGAATTGGCACGCAGATCTGCGCTTACCTACAAGGCACAAGGCAGTGATATCCTGATTCTTGAAGATTTTTCAATTGACGCTCCAAAGACCAAGGAGATGATCACGCTTCAAAATAATTTGAAGATCAGTGATAAAAATTCTTTGTTGGTACTATCTGAAGCAAATAAAAACATATATTTGTCAACCAGAAATTTACAGAACGTCGAAGTTGTAACTGCCTCAGAATTATGT
>JAMDDG010000130.1:4199-4811 GCA_023488865.1 Bacteroidota bacterium
AGTTTTGGCAGAGAGTTCTGTAGCTAAATTGGAGGAATTATTTAAGATTAACGCTTAAGAATATGCTTGAAATTTTGATTCGCCCTATCGTAACCGAGAAAATGAATGCCCAGGCGGAGAAGTTAAACCGTTACGGTTTCATGGTCGATAAGAAGGCAGATAAGCAACAGATCAAAAAGGCCGTGGAAGAGATCTATGGCGTTAAAGTAGTTTCTGTCAACACAATGGTATATGCCGGTAAGTTAAAATCCCGTTTTACAAAAGCTGGGGTCATTACCGGGCGTACAAATGCTTATAAAAAGGCAGTTGTCACGTTGAACAAAGGAGAAAATATTGATTTTTACAGCAATATCTAAGTAAAAGATGGCAGTTAGAAAGTTAAAACCTGTAACTCCGGGTCAAAGGCACAAAGTCATTGGTACTTTTGACTCAATTACAACTGGCAATACACCTGAAAAATCATTGTTAAGGCCCATGAAGAGTACCGGTGGTAGAAATACCAGCGGTGTGATGACAATGAGGTATATAGGTGGCGGGCACAAGAGAAAATACCGTGTGATTGATTTTGTCCGTGAGAAGGACAATATCCCCGCACGGGTTGATTCGATTCAG
>JAMDDG010000354.1 GCA_023488865.1 Bacteroidota bacterium
TTCTTCCTGATGCTGAGAAAGATGGGAATATTGTTACAAAACCTAAAAACAGAAGTAAGCGTAGATTTTTCATACGTATCGAAATTTTCCCCAAGATAAATATTTTATCATCAACCTCAGAGTTCACAACTTACTTTATCGGGCCAATCAACCTGACAGGTGTTCACGCCCAATTATTTGCATTTGCCCCTTGTTCGGGGTGAACTCCCTGTCAGGTTTGGGCAGTAGGCTGTAAAATTGATTTCCCGGGTGCTATTTCCTCTCCAACAATATTTTACTACTTTTACAGATAGGCGCTAACTTTACGGATTTCGAAAGTTGTATAGGTGGGGTTTATTGTGGATATAAACATCAGTAGCAAGATTGAATAATTCTTGCATAAATTTCAAGAGAACCTGTGATAGTGAGACTGAAATAGATAACACATTATAGATTCTTATATAAAAGAATAAATGCAGTTATTACCAACGACAAAACATTTCAAAACAGTTTCAGAACTAATAAAAGCATTATCTGAAAGTGATGATAACTTTAGGTTGCCTTATGAGAGAACGGATGTTAATGATAGTTTCTTTAAACCAGAAAATGACACCTTTGAAGTTCTGATAAATAAGAAGAAAGAGAAAATACTTATTCCAGATTCTCGGCAATACCCATTTCTTTATCGAGGACAACAAACAGAATTCATTCCATGTTTACCTACAATATATAGAGGTAACCCATCAGATTTGCAAATATTTATAGAAAGATTACGTCAAATAGAATTCAAAAAATTATTAGATCAGCACCCTGTTGTCAAAGGTTTCTTTAAAAGGCATAACTTTAGGATTGATAGCATTGGATTAGCACAACATTATGGATTAAAAACAGATATACTTGATTTGACAAATGATTTAGAAATTGCACTTTTCTTTGCATTATGTCCTTACTGCAAAGAAAATGATTATTATAAACCCATTTCAAAAGGAGGGAGTCAAACAGCTATACTTTATGTTGTCATTCCTTCTATAATTGATTTCAAAACGCAAACTTATTTTGAAGATAAAATATCTGTAATTGGTCTGCAACCTTTTGCACGGCCAGGTATTCAAAAAGGATTTTGTATTCATTTAAAAAAAGAAGAATGTTTTAATGCTTATAAATTCACATTCAATTATACGAAAAGCGATTCTGAATATTTTTATGAAAAATTTGAACAAGGCAAAAAACTGTGGGTAAAAGATATATTAGCAGAAAAAGCAAAAATTATTGCTTCTCAAACAGCATTCTCTATGAGTACATTTAAACAGACATATGAAGATTATTCAATAAAAGGTGTATCAAAAAACAAATTGAAGAAATTGTTGCTGGAATCAGGCATAAGTATATCTACTCATACAGATGTTGTTAGATTTAGTGATTGTGAGCTTCGCGAAATTGTTAATAAGTGGAATAATGAACAAATAAATACAAGCATTCATCAAATTAGACGTAAATTTTGGCAAGAGAAAATAGAGGACAAAGCTGGTAAGCGACACGAATTTAGGACATTAGAGATGCTAAGGCATGCCGAGTTATTAAGGCTTGTTGGGAACAGATCTGGAATAGAAGAAGATCTAAATCAAGAAAATAAAAATACAAGTTCATCTAATCATTCATCCAATAAATGGAGTACCGGCTGGCAAAAAGTTCCAGGTCATTTCGAACTGATAAAATCCGAAACATTTTTGGAAAAAAAAGACTGTGTAGTTGAACTGTAAGTTATTAGCATGGTAAGATTCACTGCGCTCACGAGGTATAGACTATAAAGGTTTCAGTGGTTTCAAAAGCACACTAACTCGCCTTAAATTTGTATCAGGTGATACTCTAATTACTTGCTGATCATGCTACAGGACGTTGAAAATAACAAGGGAATTGAGAATTTATTATGAAAAAAAATGTAAAATGATACATCCAAAAAAACTCCTCCTTGCCGTTCTCGCCATAACAACATTTATCATAAATGAAAAGGCCGTCGCCTAAAGCGCTGTAGCCGATACGGTTTCGATCTACGTCAACCAACCCGGTGAAATTGCGCCGACGAAGCCTATCCGGGCTTGCTGGGGTTACGATGGGCAAATTATATCTATATCAAGGACGTGGAAAAACTGCTCTCCAAAATAGCGGGTCAACTGCAGTTGTTTACTTCGCCGGAATGGATTAAAATTGCAGATGGGAAAGCCGTCATCAGGATGGCGCTTCCCGGACAGGGTGTTTTGTTGTTGCAACTTTCATGCTAATCAATCGATGAAAAAAAATGTGATCCCGTTCGTTTTGGCAGTTGTTTTTGCTAACTGTCTCGTGGCCGGAAATAGTCCAAAAATAGACCGAAAAGCATTGGTGACCCGTCACAATATTTTGGTTGAAGCGCCAGATACTTTGGCCAGCCTGTCGGTCGGAAACGGGAATTTTGCTTTTACGACCGATATCACCGGACTGCAAACTTTTTACCGCGAATACGAAAATGGCGTCACGCTGGGAGACCAGCGGTGCGGTCGATTTTTCTGATTGCACCGATCCGCGTGCGCCGGAGCTTGAACGACGGTTTGTTCTGTCGCAATACCTGACCAAAATTCAAAATTCGGGTTCATTGCCGCCACAGGAAACCGGACTGGTCTACAACAGTTGGTACGGCAAATTTCACCTCGAAATGCACTGGTGGCATTCGGCCCATTTTGCCAACTGGAACCATCCCGAGTACCTCGTGAAACAGCTGGATTGGTACCGCACCATCTATCAAAAAGCGCTCGAAACGGCCAAAATGCAAGGCTTCCGCGGAGTCCGCTGGCCAAAGATGGTCGGTCCGGAGGGGCAAAACAGTCCGTCGGGCGTGGGCAGTTACCTTATCTGGCAGCAGCCGCACCTAATCTACCTGGCGGAGCAGTTGTACCGCAGTCATCCCTCGGTCGAAATACTCAACAAATACAAGGATTTGGTTTTCGCTACCGCGGATTTCATGGCCGATTTTGCCGTTGCCGATCCTACCGGGAAAGTCTACAACCTGTTGCCACCGCTCATTCCGGCACAGGAACATTGGAACCGCGAAACCACCACCAATCCGCCCTTCGAACTGGCTTACTGGCATTGGGGACTAACGGTGGCGCAACAGTGGCGCAAACGGCTGCATCTGCCGGAAGAGACAAAGTGGAAGGAGGTTAGCGCGAAGCTTCCTGCGCCGGAGCAGGCCAACGGCGTCTACCTGGGAATCGCCGGAGCAACCGATTCGTACAGCAATCCGAGGGATGTAACCGACCATCCGATGGTTACCGGGGCAGTCGGAATGCTGCCTTTGTGGGAGAAAATTGATCCGAAAGTGATGCGCAATACCCTGAAATTGGTGATGCAAAAATGGAACTGGCCCTCCACCTGGGGCTGGGACTATCCGATGGTCGCCATGTGTGCCACCCGCTTGAATGAGCCTGAAATTGCGCTGGAAGCGTTGCTGAAAAATGTGCAAAAAAATACCTATCTTCGAAATGGGCATAACTACCAAAGCGAACGGCTGAGAATCTACCTACCGGGAAATGGAGGTTACCTCAAGGCCATTTCGCTGATGTGTGCCGGCTGGGAAGGATGCAAGGTACAGAATCCGGGTTTTCCTAAAGACGGGAAATGGAAGGTGAAGTGGGAAAATTTGGTGAAAGACTTTTGAAATCTGAAAAATGTGTGCCATGACAACAAGACGAACATTTATCCAACAAAGTATCCTGGTTGGAAGTGCTTTATTTGCTTTTTGTTTTTCGGCTGTCAGCCAGACGAAAATCGAACAGACTTTGACGAAGTTTGATTTCGGTACTGGCAAAGCGAAAAGCGGGTGGACAAAGGTAACCGCCACTTCTCTTTATACGGCTGAAAAGGGGTTCGGATTGATCCCTTCCGGAGTAATGGCATCAGGAAAGAGAGGCAAAAAAGACGCGTTCAAAGGAGGTTTCGTTTGCAGCAAGAAGCCTTTTTATTTTGCGGTTGATCTGCCGGAAGGGCATTATCTGGTTACCCTTAAATTTGGCGGGGCGCCCGGGGGATCTTCCACAACGTTGAAAGCCGAATCGCGCCGGCTAATGCTCGAAAACGTGAAAACAGGCAAGGGGGAAATCGTTCAAAAAACCATTGCCGTGGATGTCCGCACGCCACGGATCAATGCCACCGAACAAATCCGGCTGAAAGAACGCGAGCTGAAATACCTGAACTGGGACAATAAATTAACGTTGGAGTTTACGGGCGAAAATCCTTGTGTTTCAGCGCTTGAGATTCGCAAGGCGGATGATCTGCCAACCATCTTTTTGGCAGGAAACTCTACCGTAACCGATCAGGAAAATGAGCCCTGGGCCTCGTGGGGACAAATGTTTCCGCGCTTTCTGAAACCGGAAGTAGTGGTAGCCAATTTTGCCGAATCGGGCGAAAGTTTGCGATCATTTAAAGGAGAAAAAAGGTTGCAGAAGTTGCTGAGTATAATGAAACCGGGCGATTACCTGTTTATCGAGTTTGCACACAACGATCAGAAGCCCGGAAGAAGTCATGTGGAAGCTTTCACTACCTACAAGGACGAACTGAAATATTTTATTGCAGAAGCGCGGAAGAAAGGGGGGAAGCCGGTTCTGGTAACTTCCATGCACCGCCGCCGTTTCGATGAAAACGGAAAGGTTGTCAATACCCTGGAAAATTACCCGGAAGCGATGCGCCAAACCGCGGCAGAAGAAAAAGTCCCATTGATTGACCTGAATGCCATGAGCAAACTGTTTTATGAAGCGATGGGGCCTGAAAATTCAAAAAAAGCTTTCGTCCATTATCCTGCA
>JAMDDG010000307.1 GCA_023488865.1 Bacteroidota bacterium
AGGCGATCAATGTATCGATTTCGGAGGCTTTGATGGTCTGGCCGAATTGCATTAGTGCGATCAGGGGTGAAACGGTAGAATTTTTGTGTTCACGGATAAAATTTTTAGCATAGACGTTGAGATTTTGGACCATTGCTTCGTAGTCGATCTGTGCTTTTTTCATCCCGTCCTGGTCGCCGCTTGATTGTGCTGCCATATACCTTTGTTGCATCCCTTTTGATTCTTTTGAGAGATTCATCAGCTCCTGCTGGTATATTTTGAACTCTTCGTTCGATTTTGAGCCTTTGATCACGGTTTTATTGAGACTGTCGGCTTCGGCCTGTAAGGTTATTGTCCCATTTTCAGCAAAAAACTGGGCAACCATTTCGTGGGGTCCCATAGCTACAACACGAAGTTCAGGCATATCAGCCTTCCCGGTGAGTTTGAATTTACCTTTGGTGATGATCGTAGAATCTTCAGCAACCCATTTGCCATCTGCAAATTTCATCAACTGAATTTTACCACTCTCTTTTCCTTTGATCTCCCCATTGATCACAAATTTTTCGGGTTTGGCGCAGGAGATGACGCTACTGATTATCAACCCCAAAAACAACATCTTTTTAATCATTTTGCTTTATTTGTTTGAGGGTTGGGCTACAACCCGGTTTTTAATTGAAGAGTTCAAAAATAGCAAACATTTCCTTAAAGAGGCATTTTAACGTTTGCTAATAGCATCAAAATATTTTTCGAGCAACTGTCTGGCTGCAACAAAAGGGCTTATCTTTTCCCGGGTGACCTCAGTTTCGAGATGAAAAAGGGCATCCCTGACCTGTTTATTCTGGTAGAAATTACTTTTCAGGTTCTCTTCAATGGTCTCGAACATCCAGTATTTGGCTTGGGTAGAGCGCCTCTTTTCGAAATAATTGTTTCCATTTACCAATTCGAAATAATCTTCGATGCACTGCCATATTTCGCCGATGCCCGTCTTTCGGATTGAAGAGCAGGTTTTAACCTGAGGAATCCAGCCTGAAGGGGTGGGGGGAAACAGATGCAACGCATTGCGGTATAAAGTTGCAGCGGTATTGGCCCGGTTGATATTGTCTCCATCGGCTTTATTGATTACGATGAGGTCGGCCATCTCCATAATGCCGCGTTTGATCCCCTGCAACTCGTCACCGGCCCCGGCAATTTGAAGCAGGAGAAAAAAATCGACCATGGAGTGGACTACTGTTTCAGACTGACCTACACCGACTGTTTCGATCAGGACCGTATCGAATCCGGCTGCTTCACATAGCAATATTATCTCCCGGGTTTTTCGGGCTACTCCGCCCAAAGATCCCGAAGACGGACTGGGCCGTATGTAGGCGTTTGGATCGGAGGAAAGCTCTTCCATCCGTGTTTTATCCCCCAGAATGGATCCTTTCGAACGTTCGGAACTTGGGTCAATGGCCAAGACGGCAATTTTTTTCCCGAGAGAAGTAAGATAAGTGCCAAACGACTCAATGAAGGTACTTTTCCCTGCACCCGGTACCCCGGTAATGCCTATGCGGAGGGATTTCCCCGAAAAGGGGAGACAACGACTGATGATTTCCTGGGCAACAAATTGATGTTCAGGTTTATTGCTCTCGATCAGCGTTACCGCCCTGCTTAAAACCGTACGGTTGCCCTGAAGGATCCCCTCGCAATATTCATCGACAGACAACTCCTTGCGATGGGTTTTTTTGAGAAACCGGTAAACTGAATCGGCACTCACCGCGTCAGGCTGTTCAATGCCCTTGTTGACGTTTAGGCTGGAAAAAACCGGTTCATTTTCAGGATGATAAACATTGCGGGGTTTGGTCATTTTGCATTGGCAACATTGCCCGAAACCCTTAAAATTGTAGTTGATTGGTTCGGGTCATTGGAGATAATGGTGATGGTTTTGTTCTGTAATCCCAGTTTTCCCCTGGAATCGAACACTACTTTCAAATCGGTGCTTGCTCCGGGTTTGATTACATTGGAAGCAGGATTGGCGGCAGTACAGCCACAGGATGCTTTGATGCTGCGTAACTGCAAATCGCTTTTCCCTTTATTGAGGATCTTAAAGGTGTATTCCACTTTTTTCCCTTCCGTGATTTCACCAAAGTCGTAAACGCGTTCGTTAAAATCAATGGAGGGTGCATTTTGGAGTTCCTTTTTAGATAGTTTGGAAAAATCTTCTTCAACAGTAGCGGTTACATTAACGCCATAGTTATAGTTTTCTTCTCCGTTGAAAGTCAGATAGATCCTCGACATCTGGAAGCCTAATTCGGTGATTTTAGATCCGTTAAAGGAAATTACAAGATAACCGGTTCCGTTAGGCTCTACATTTTCAGGTACCGCCTTGACAGTCAGATGGGCTAAGACCCCTTTGAAACCGATTTTGAGTTTGCTCCCTGATACATTGATGAATTTGAGCGAGTCGGTCTTTGTCTCGTTGTTTTTGATGCGGACAAACGACAGGTTGTTGTTCAACATGCGGATCTTCCCCAGATCGATGGGGTATTGCTCTGCCACAGTAAGTGTTTTTGGCATCACTTCTCCCGTGATCTTCAGAACTTGTGATCCATTCGGGACATTGGCTACGATCGTGATGGTTTTGTAGAAACTTCCCGGACGGTTCAGTGGATTATAGGATACTTTGACAAAGCCTGACTTTCCCGGCAGGACAGGCTCTTTGCTCCATTCGGGAGTCGTGCAACCACATGAGGCACTGACGGTTGAGATCACCAAAGGGACTTTTCCCGTATTTTTAAAATTAAAATTAAAATTGGCAGGACCGGCATCTTCCCTGATTTTGCCAAAATCGTGGTCCATACTTTCAAATGCCATATCGGCAGTGGTTTGTGCACCAGAGTTGAACCCTAAAAAAATGAGCAGGGCTAAAGCTAACAATCGAACGGAATATCTCATAGGTATCAATATTAAATGAACATTTTAACACAATATCTGAAGACAACTGGACCTTTCAGTGGTGCAATTGCTTTTGTTGGATACAAAACTAAAAAAATGATGGTTCAAAAATCCAAAATCGAAAATTATTTGCTAATGATCTAAGCATTAGAATAAGAAAAACTTTAGCAAAACTATCATTTATTCATCACCGAAATAGACTCCCATCTTTCGGGCTTTTTCTATCAGCTGGTCATTGGGATCTACCAGGCTTAGTTTGCCCCCCACTTTTTCGAGTGGAATAGCCCCGATTTTTCCGCCTCTAACAGCAACCATCTGTCCGTAATCACCTTTATCGATCAGCTCAACGGCATAAGCGCCGTAACGGGTAGCCAGGATACGGTCCATGGCCGAAGGGCTTCCGCCCCGTTGGATGTATCCCAATCGGGTATCCCGTGTTTCAATCCCGGTCAAAGTCTGTATCCTTTCAGCTATGAAGGCGGAGGCTGATAAATTGGAAGGATGATCTATCCCTTCGGCAATAACAACGATAGAATAGGGTTTTCTCATGGAGAACCTGTTCTCTATGGCATTGCAGACACTTTCGATGTTGTATTTGATCTCAGGTATCAAAATGATGTCGCCGCCTCCGGCTAATCCGGCGTATAACGCGATCCAGCCGGCATCGTGCCCCATTACTTCGATTACCATGGCCCGTTGATGAGAGTTGGCCGTCGTATGCAAACGGTCTATGGCTTCAGTGGCAATAGTGACAGCCGAGTCAAAACCAAAAGTTATCTCTGTGCCATAGACATCGTTGTCGATGGTTTTTGGGATCCCTATCACATTGATCCCCATTTTTTGTAATTGTGCAGCAGTTTTCATGGTTCCGTTGCCACCAATACAAACCACACAATCAAGTTCCAGGTCTATGTAGTTCTTCCTGATAAGGGCAGGTTTTTCGTTGGTTTCTTCCCCCTTCTCCATTTTAAATGGTTTTTCACGGGAAGTACCCAGGATGGTCCCTCCAACGGTCAGGATACCGGAAAGTTTGGCTTCATCCAATTCAATATATTCTTTCCATATTAAGCCGCTGAAACCGGCAGTAAAACCAATCACCTCCATCCCGTGGTTGAGAATGGCGGTTTTTCCTACACCGCGAATGGCTGCATTCAATCCAGGACAATCACCTCCTGCGGTCAAAATACCTATTCTTTTTGCCATAGAAAAAATTATTGATAAATCAATTACGTCTAAACTGCTTTCAAAGTTACAACGATTAGTTCGTACAGGTGATAATAGCCATCTTTTTTATTGGTTCTTTTATAAAATTTGTATTTTAGCAGAAAAGAATTTACGATCAAATAAAAATGGGTATGAAACGACCATGAGAAAATCTTTCGCACACAGGAGGATGATTATTGGGAGTTCCATCTGGCAAATGAAAAACAAAATTATAATTCAGATGAAAAGAAAACTATTGATTTTTACAGTTGTAGCTTTAATTACAGCAAGTTGTAATACACAACCAAAAAAACCTGCTGATGCTTCGAAAGGCAACGAAACCCAGAAAAGTGCCTCTGTGCAGGAAATGAACACATTGTCTCCCCAGGAGGCAGCCCAGGGATGGATTCTGTTGTTCAACGGCAAAACAGGGGAAGGTTGGAGAGGTGTCAACAAAACCGATTTTCCGGCCGGCTGGATCGTTGAAAACGGGACGCTCAAATGTGTCGGTTCAGGCAGAGGTGAAGCCGGAGCTGCAAATGGTGGGGATATCCTGTATTCGCCAAGACAGTTCTCTAATTTCGACCTGAAACTGGATTGGAAAATCTCAGAAGGTGGAAATTCCGGTGTTTTTTACCTGGGTAAAGAGGTAAAAGACTGGGCCATCTGGAAAACTGCCCCTGAGTTTCAACTTC
>JAMDDG010000435.1 GCA_023488865.1 Bacteroidota bacterium
AAGTTTGAAGCGTGTTAACATCAACAATTGACTGACCAGGACCTTGTTGTCCTTTTACAGGGCTTGGCTGCCAATTGATCGGGGTTTCCTTCCGATCCATCTCGCCATTAATAAAAATGAACAATTTATTTTTGATAATTGGGCCTCCTACAGAGAAACCTTTTTGGTTGTAGGAGTATTTTGCTTTATCTAAGGTTATTGTTTTCTGCTTATGGCCTTCTAAATCCGGGCTTTTAAAATAATAATAGGCTGACCCTGTCCAATCATTGGTTCCTCCTTTGGTTACAGAGTTAATACTTGCTCCGGTAAAGGCTCCGTTACGTACATCAAAAGGTGCAATCATTACCTGTATTTGATCAATGGCTTCCAAACTTATTGGTTCAGTTCCATAAGCACCTAACGAAGAAGAAAGTCCAAAAGAGTTGTTAAATGAGGCCCCATCAACCGTAACATTGTTGTAACGATAGGAGGTGCCACCGAAGTTGCCGCCACTACTCATTGGAGTAAGTTTGGTATAATCAGATAGTGACCTGTTTATTGTTGGGAGTTTTTCTATCGTTTCAGTCGTAAAGACCTCCTGGGCACCAGTACGGTTTGAGCTGAATGTTTGATTTTTTGAGCCAATTGCAACAATCTCACCAATCTCAGTTGACTTTTCACTAAGGTTGAAATTTTGGGTGGCTTCTTCACCTACTGTCAGAAATAAATTGTTGGACTTCTGTGTACCGTAACCAACAATTGACACCTCAATTTCATATGGGCCACCAATACGCATACCACTGATACTGTAACGTCCATCACTCAATACCGACGTCCCATAGACTGTTCCGGTAGGTATATGTTTTGCAACGACTGTTGCACCAATAAGCGGTTCTTTTTTCTCATCCAGAACCTTTCCACTAATACTCGCGGTAGTAACCTGAGCCATTACCGGTGCAATCATACTTGCAAACAGTACCAGGGTCAAGCAAAGCTTAAAAAATTTGTTTTTCATCAATGACAAGTTTAATTTAACATTATTAGGATAATTGATATTCTTATATTTAGTAACCTTTTAACATTTTTTACACATCTTATTCAGGTTAATTCATTTAATCAATACTTTAATCTACGTTGAAAAAATCTCCCGACTGAACTCAAATATAACTATAGCAGTTGATTAAATAGTATGATTTTACTTAGCCTCGATTAATTATTTATTAACTTTTTAGTTAAATTTATTAACATTTTTTTACCATCAATCCCTTTCCTGCCTCATCTTACCAGGAAACTTATTGATAAAAATGAGCTAATGATTGACATTTGGTATGATTTTCTACATTTGTAACTTCTTTATTGAATAAATAGATGAGGAATAATTATCAAAAAATCATCGAGAAATGCGGTTTTGTCGATGTTCCGGTTGAGACAGGGATAGATTTTAAAGCAGAGATTCTCCGGTTGAAAAAAGAGAAGAATGCAGTTATTCTGGGCCATTATTACATCACACCTGAGTTGCAGGATATCTCTGACTTTTTAGGTGATTCACTGGCTTTGGCACAGCACGCTGAGAAAATTATTGCTGATATTATTTTATTTGTCGGGGTCCACTTTATGGCTGAGACTGCTAAAATTCTTAATCCAGGGAAAAAAGTCATAGTCCCTGATATGAAGGCAGGTTGTTCTCTGGCTGATTCAACTCCGGGCGCGGATTTTGAACGTTTTATCAGACTACATCCCGGTCACATTGTAATTTCCTACATCAACTGTTCAGCAGAGGTTAAAGCCCTTTCTGATGTAATAGTTACCTCATCTAATGCAAAGAAAATTGTGGAATCCTTTCCCAAAGATCAGAAAATTATTTTTGCCCCTGATAAAAATCTGGGCAATTATCTCAATTCTGTTACCGGAAGAAGTATGGTATTGTGGGATGGCGCCTGCATGGTCCACGAAAAATATTCATTGGAAAAGATCATCGATCTTAAAAATGAGCATCCTGATGCAGAAATAATTGCACATCCTGAATGTGAAAGACCTGTTTTAATGGTAGCAGATTACATTGGCTCAACAACTGCTTTGCTAAATTATACCACAACGAACAAATCCCATAAATACATTGTAGCAACTGAAAGTGGGATATTGCATCAGATGCAGCTTAAAAACCCTGATAAAATCTTCCTGCCGGCACCTTCGATCGATTCAACCTGTGGTTGCAACGACTGCAGCTTCATGAAACTGAATTCGATCAAAAAGCTCTATTTAGCGCTTAAATATGAAGAACCTGAGATCATTCTCTCTAAAGAGCTGTTACTTAAAGCAAGGAATCCGATCCTTAGAATGCTTGAACTCTCCTAATTGTTATAAAACCTCTTATTGAAGAGGGATAAATTCACCGAATCAAGTTAATCTCCTTAAAATTTCTTTTCTTTGTCGGGATGATTTGGGTTGGATCCAAAACCTCTTTAGAAATTACTTAGCTGGATGAGAAAAAATAACTTATTTGCCATAGCCCTCTTTTTTGCACTGATCATTGCCATTTTTTCCTGCAAAAAAAGTAGTACAACAACAACTGCAACTGTAGTAGTGCCTCCAAACGTATTCAATGGAAGTATCGACATTTACTCCAGTGGTAACGATACTACACTACAACGTTTTTTAGATAAAAAATACGATACAATTAAGGGCAATCTGGTGCTGTCAACCTCTGATCCAATTGATTACAAAAAATATTTTGCCAATCTTGTAATGGTTAAGGGATCAGTTACTTTGTACAAAATCCCAAACAAGGATTTGTCCTTTTTATCAAATGTCAGAAGTGTAACAGGTAACTTTCAGGTTTCAGTATGTCCCGAATTGACCTCTTTTAATGGTCTTACTGCTTTAGATTCAATTGTTGGTTCGATTGTAGTTGAAAGGAATCCCAAGTTCTTAGATTTTATAGGGTTAGAACAGGTTCAGAAAATTTCATCCCTTACAGTAACAGCAAATCCATCTTTGGTCTCTTTTTCAGGGCTTCAAAACCTAACTACCATGTTAGGGTCGCTTACTGTTTCGCAAAATTCTGTACTTCAGTCACTTATTGGACTTACAGCTCTTACCTCCATTGGAGGGAATTTGAATTTAAGTGAAAATTCCAGTTTCAGTGGATTCACGGGTCTGGCTAATTTGCTGGAAATTAAAGGAACGTTGTATTTAACTTCCTTGCCTCAACTAGTTAGTTTAGTCAATCTTATCCCGGTCAATGACACAATAACCTCTGTTTCAGTAGTTGATTGTAACGGTTTAATTAACTTGCAGGGATTGAATAACATCCCCTGTATCAAAAAAGATTTAAGTATTGTCGCTTGCGCGAATCTTCAAAATCTTATAGGATTAAGCAAAATTGATACCATCAAAGGCGTCATCGAGCTAAATAAACTGGAAAGTCTCAGTTCTTTTACAGGATTAAATGGAGTCAAATATGTAAAAAAAGACATTCGGATATCAGAGTGCAACAGTTTGATAGGAATGAGTGGTTTTACGCTGCTTGATAGCATTGGTGGTGATTTCGTGTTACAAGATAACGCTAAGCTCAACAATTTTAACGGGTTCAGCAAGACAAAAACGGTGACAGGCAAGATTAAGATACTCGAAAACAGTTCACTGTCTTCTCTCGATGGTCTGGAAAATTTAACCAATGCACGTAGTACCCTGGATATTTATTATAATCCAAGTTTATCCGGATATTGTGCAATTAAAAATCTTAAACTTACGGGTTTAGCCTATATCAGTCAGAATAAATTTTCACCTACCTGGGCTCAGATCCAAGCGGGGGATTGTTCCCGGTAAATTCGAACGATAATAAAAAAACCACCCGATCAGGTGGTTTTTTGTTATCATTCAATGATGTCTGTCCAACCGTAGGGATCAGGTTCGGTGCCATATTGAATAGCCCTTAGTTTTTCATACAACTTTATACTTATTCTTCCGGGTTCCGGATTATAAAGATATTCCTTATCTAAATCTGCATCATATACTCTTTTAATTGGAGAGATCACAGCAGCAGTCCCACATGCACCAACTTCTTCAAATTCGGCGAGCTCTTCGATCGGTACCGGACGTATTTCGACCTCCAGCCCCATATCTTTTGCTAATTGTCTCAAGCTCATGTTGGTGATTGAAGGTAAAATTGAAGTAGATTTTGGGGTGATGTATTTGTTGTCCCTGATCCCGAAAAAGTTGGCGGGACCACATTCATCCAGGTATTTTTTCTCTTTGGCATCGAGGTACAAAACAGATGAAAAACCATTGACGTGTGCCTTATGCCCGGAAACCAGACTGGCCGCATAATTCCCTCCGACTTTGATCGTTCCCGTTCCAAGTGGTGCAGCACGGTCATATTCACGGTAGATAACCAAATCGGTAGGTTTGAACCCTTCTTTGAAGTAGGGCCCTACCGGCATAACAAAGACCATAAAAAGATATTCGTCAGCAGGCTTGACCCCTATTTGCGCCCCGGTACCGATCAATAACGGACGAATATAAAGTGATGCGCCTGATTCATAGGGTGGTACGAACCGCGCATTTAATAAGATCGCTTTTTTAACGGCTTCTTTAAATAGAGCTTCCGGAACTTCGGCCATCATAACTCCTGCTGCAGAACGTTGCATCCTTCTGGCATTTTCAACCATCCTGAAAACACGGATTTTGCCGTCTTTGCCACTGAAGGCTTTTAGGCCTTCAAAAGCTTCCTGACCGTAATGCAAAGATGTAGCAGCCATGTGGATGTTTAGCATCTCAGAATCACTGACCTCCAGTTCCCCCCATTGCCCATTGCGGTACCAGCAGC
>JAMDDG010000223.1 GCA_023488865.1 Bacteroidota bacterium
CTTATACTTGAAGTAATGCCGAAATTTAACCAGCAGAAATACTCCTGGCTCGGGGATAAAACCATTACCTTTGAGGGAGCTGCGTATTCCTAAAAATACGGTCAATTAATTACCGTGAAAATCTATGCTCAATGAGATCATACCTGAAAGAGTTGAAATGGCACTTTGTTGTTTTACACTTAATTCGATGGGTTTTTGATTTGCGAAAATCTCTACTTTTTCAGGCTCTCTCCCTTTCAATGCTGATATAATGGTACTTGGAATTCCTATAATAAGACTTGGAAGTCCAATTGTATATTTCAATAGAAGGTTTGGTTTTTGAAGGCCAGTATAATAGTCCAAAAAGGTAACTGGTGCATTCAACTCTTTAAATTTAAGTGGTGTTTTTATTAATTCTAATTGGTAAGGTAGACTTGAAACTATTCTAGGATAAATAGTGGGAGATAATTCACTGCCTGTTTGCGTAGCTAGATTAATCCCTGCCATTGCTGCCAATCCTCCGAGTCCTCCCAGACTGGCGCCACTGCTACTTCCTGAAGGAACCATAATGGTAGTAGCGACATACTCTTTGGGTGAAGTGAGGGCGACAAATAAACCTATCACACCGCAGATTAGGATAGATTTGAGGACAGTGCGGCGGCCGTTCCATAGGGTTTTCGCGAGGGCGAGGAGATCTATCTCATCAGGATCGCTATCGGCAGGAGGGGTCGGTATATGAGTTTCTTTCATTGTTGATAAAGGATTTCACGAATTTAGACGAATTACACGAACGGGGTGCGAGGGTAGCGGGTTAATTGACGATTCGTTTGTATGATAAGGACGGCGTACCGAAGTTGATTAGTAAGCCTAATTTGAATTGGGTGGCTTTGATGTTGTTGAGGGTTTGTTTGATGTCGGAGTCAGTGGTGAATTTAGAGGCTTTTAACTCAAGGATAATTGAATCATAGCAGACAAAGTCAGCAATAAAGTACTTCTTCATTTTCAAGTCGTCATAGAATACCGGCAATTTTTTCTCTTTGACGTAGGCAATTTCTGATTTTTTGAACTCCAGTTCAAGCGCTTCCGCGTAGACGCTTTCGAGAAAACCCGGACCAAGTTTCTTGTGAACCGTCATGCAAGCTCCCACAATATTGTAACTCTCATGTTGAAATAGCAGCTCCATTGAAGAAGATTGCACGAATTTAGACGAATGTCACGAACGGTACGAGGATGATTTGTACTAATCCTGCTTGTGCAGGACGGATTGAGTTATCTTTTAAAATAGATTAAGTCGGCAATGTCAATCTTCTTAAAGTCTTGATCGGCTGTAATTAAAGGCATATTTAGCCAAAGAGATGTTGCCATAATAATACAATCTGGAAGCTTGACTTTGTAATTTTGTCGAATACTGATTGCAATCTCTTTTATACCTGGAGTAATGTCAATCACCGTACATTCAGAAACGAACTGTTTAATTTTCAAAATGTCCTCCGGAATTAAATTTTGGTTCCCAAGTAATTCCAGTTGAGTAATAAATGACAGAAAAAGGTTCTTTTCCTCGAGCAGTGGGATCAGAGTTTCTTCACCATTGAGAAGATAAAGAACAATGTTGGTGTCGAGGAGTATATTATTCCCACTCATCTCTCCATTTTTTTTGCATTTTCAATGGGTCTTCCTTGAGGGAAATAGATCCGCAATATTTTTTCAAGTCAGGACTTTTAATCTTGACGGGTCTTTTTTTTAAGGCTAAGCGAATTTTTTCGCTTGACGCCCCTTTTTCTATTATTGTTATCATTATTTTAATTTTTGATTCACAAATATAAGAATTTCACGAATTTAAATGAATTCCACGAACGGGTTACACAAAGTTTCACAGAGTTAGACACGAAGTATCACTAAGTATTTCCGTTGTGAGACGTTGTGTGAACTTGGTGTGACTTTGTGGTTCTTTTTTGTTACACAAAGTATCTCAAAGTTAGGCACGAAGGTGTTATGTTTGAAAAATAAAGCATAAGCTAAAATTATTAATTTAGTTAGTGACAAAACTAATTATCAATTAAAAATTTAGCTTATGCGTACCGAAATTACAAAAGATTCCTTCAATGGCCAATCATTTTATATTGGGATTGATACACACAAAAAGAGTTGGCAAGTGACAATTATGGGTGAACAATATGAGCACAAGACGATGAGTCAGAATCCTGATCCTGAATTGTTAGCGGCCTATTTAAAGCGAAACTTTCCAGGGGGTAATTATCATACTGTGTATGAAGCTGGCTTTAGTGGTTTTGGATCCTGTCGTAAATTGAATGAACTGGGTCTAAATTGTATCGTTATCCATCCAGCCGATGTTCCAACAAGTCAAAAGGAGAAACTACAAAAGACAGATAAAGCAGATAGCCGTAAGTTGGCAAGATCATTACGAAGCAATGAATTTAATGCCATTCATATTCCTGATCCAGAACTAGAAGCAGATCGTGCCTTGGTACGTCAGCGTTTCCGATTAGTAAAGGATGTAGCCAGAACGAAGAATAGGGTAAAGTCCCTGCTTTTCCAATTTGGTATACCTATTCCTGACCGTTTTACTTCGGCCCAAACCCGGCACTGGTCTAAAGTGTATATTAACTGGCTGAAAGAACTTGCTATAGATCAACAGAGTTTAAGGCAAGTTATTGACAACTATATTACCATTGGGGAAAGCCAAAGGAAAGAGTTGTTACTGCTAAATAAGCAAGTTCGGAATTTATCATTAACAGGAGCATACAAAAGCAATTACCTTCTTTTGCTAAGTGTGCCTGGCATCGGATTAATGACTGCTATGACAATTTTAGTCCAGATAGGCGATATCGGACGATTTGAACGGATTGATGATTTATGTAATTACATAGGTCTTGTTCCAAAAATGTATGGTTCAGGCGAGAAAATGCAGGCAGGGAAAATGATCAAGCGTGGAAGAAAAGAATTAAAGATCATGTTAATAGAAGCATCATGGGAGGCCATAAGAAAAGACCCGGCATTAATGCTGAAATTCAATGAACTGAGTAAAAGAATGCATAAGAACAAAGCCATCGTTAGGATTGCAAGGAGTATATTATCACAAAGTTTTTTTCGTTGTGAGACGTTGTGTGAACTTGGTGTTACTTAGTGGACCTTTTAGAATGCGAATTGCACGAATGGGCCGATTGATGATTTGTCCCCCTCGCGATCAGTCGCCTTATTGCTTTTACCCGGGACTAATTGTGTTTGTCAAGGATTGACTGGCATCTTTTTATTATTTGCTTTAGCACATCCAACCTGTCAATCAAAATATTAATCCCTTCAATTCGTTCGATGAGCGAAGCCGGATACTCATGGACAATGTCATTCCTGATTTTTCGAAGTTGTACCCAACTATGAGCAGAATCTATGATTTCTAATTTTTCGAGCCGGTTTAAGATGTCAATAAATGCCAGATCGCTAACAGGTTCAGCTAGAGTTTCAAGAGTAAGTGGAAACAAACGGGAACCCATCGTATCCTGTAATTTAGAGAAACGAAAAATATACTGATCCAGAAACCCAATCGTTTCATCGTCCATGCTGTAATAATTATCCCTGTTTAACGGGATGAAAGCTCCTACTTTTGATTTGGCAAATTCCATTCGTTTTAAATGGAGCGCACAGGTATCAAAAGTTTGAATTATACGGTCGTTAAGTTCTGATCCAATCATAGTGCAATTCCCGTCGATTGAGCCGTTTTTATAATCGGTAAATTCCTGTTGTAGGGAGTCCTTACCAACAAATCGATTTTTTGTTCACCCAGCAGCAGGTCAAGCTTTGCCAAAAATTTAGCTTTTTGTAAAATGATACTTTGAGGCTTTAGACCTTCACTTAAAGGAACATACAGATCAATGTCACCTCCTTTTTTTGAATCATCGATCCTTGATCCAAACAAATAGATCCGTGTTTTATTGCCCCATACTTCAGATGCAACACTTTTAATGATCTCAATTTCAGATTTTGAAAGTCGCATTCTCATTTTATTTTTACAAAGGTATTGAAATAATAGCGCTAATTAACCAGGTTAACCCCATATATCCGTTGCCTTGTCGATCAGAAAAGCTTTAATTTCGTTGGCTGGAACCGGTTGAGCTAAAAATTCTACGGGTTCGGAGTAGTCGATGTCTTCAAAATAACTAAGTTGGGCCCTGAAAAGTTTTTCTGAAAATAGTGGTCCGAAAATCTCAGTTGCCCGCTCAGAGATTTGAGTCATGGTGAAATGATCTTTCAGGATAAAGTACAGATCTACATAATCTTTCCATTTGGATCTTCGACCCATGGCATAAGCTTTCATCGCAGCCAGGTCTAAAAGATTTGGCAACCGGAGAATATCCTCCAGTTTTTCAGTGGCATTAATTTTAAACGGGTATTGATAGAAGGTAAATTTTACATCGTTAATGTTCACATTCAATTGTTCTGTTACCCTTCTGGTAACGGTAAATTGATATTCAAAACCTGAAATCGTTTGAAGGATACTTTTGGGTTTTAACGGACTGAATTTAAACAGGTCGAAATCGATGGATCTCCGATGGCCTAAATGCAAGGCAATTGCCGTTCCTCCAACTAAGTAAAACTCTCTTTTAAACTGTTTTACAAGCGGCAGAATTTCAATTTGATTTGGATTAAATATTTGAATGTGCATATCGCTGAATCAGAATAGAGAAGAAATTATAGATTTCAGGATAATAGTTCAGTTTTTTACGTCCCCGGGCATTGGTAAATACCGCTGAAAATTGATCCATTCCCATGATATGGATAAGATTCCTGACATCA
>JAMDDG010000032.1 GCA_023488865.1 Bacteroidota bacterium
CAACAAATGGGGAAAAGTTTTTTTCGCGGTAGTGGGGAAAAATTGTGCAAAGGCCCCCATGTTGCAGTTTGCAACCGCATTTTACCGATCCCTAATTGGAAATCGCGGCATCCGGAAGCCTGATTAGCCGTAGCCTTCAGGCTACGGACATGAGAATCGCCATCCCTGCACGGGCTTCAGCCCAAAATGGTCGCAAACGTTTTGGCTAAAGCCATTTCCGGGATAATCATTCAATCGTCAACGCCACCAATGGTCAACGCCATAAATGGCGTTGCTAATCAATTCTCTCCGAATCCTGTTTTCCCAAAACCCCTGCTCCCACTCTCCCTGCTGGATTTTTGGGCATCCTGCCGGAAAAAATGACCGTCCTGCTGAGAGGGAGACTGTCCTGCTGGGGGTTTCAGAAGGTTTCAAGGAATCTTTTATTCGAAATTCAGCAGACACAAAAAATTTGAGAATGTGGAAATGTGGAAATGTGAAAATTAAAAGGGAGTGGTACTTTCTGTCAGAATTATTATTTCAAGCCCATTGAACTACTTACCGGAGTCGCACAAAAGCCCATTTCCACATTTTCACATTTCCCAATTTTCAAATTTTCAAATTTTCTTCTCCATGTTATTCAAATGCAAATCCAGCGCTTTGACCGAGATTTGTATCTCCAGGATGGAGAGTCCGAGGGAGATGATCAGCAACAGAAGGGCGGCCCCAAAGATCCAGAACGCTTCGCTTTGATAGCCGGCATAGATCAGAAACATCGTCAGCACACACAGGAATAAGCTGCTTACCCCAAATATCTGCATGTTCTTGGTCAGATAAAGCCGTCGGCGCAAGTTGGCAATCTGGCCCAAAAGTACCTCATCTTTGTTAAGCTGAAATTTGGCGTGCAAATCCCTGATCAACGCGGCATAACTCAAGAAACGATTGGTATAGGCCAGCAAGATCAACGAGATGGCCGAGAATAATAACGCGGGGGTGGTTAAAGTAAATTCGTTCATAGCACAAATAATATGAAAATTGGAAAATGTGGAAATGTGAAAATTGGGATTTGAACGAATGTGAACTTTGGCCCAATCGGATTCACAAAAGATAAACTTTTAATGTACCAATGCCCTTCATTTGCACATTTCCACATTTCCCAATTTTCACATTATTTACTTTATTTCAGCAATTCAGTCATCTTCTCCCTAAGCTTCTCCCCACGCAAGTTCTTGCCGATAATTTTTCCTGTTTTGTCAAGCAGGATATTGGCCGGGATTGAGTTGATCCCATATAATTTCGCGGTAGCATTGTTCCAGCCTTTCAGATCAGATACTTGTGACCAGGTAAGCTTATCAGAAGCAACTGCCTTCAGCCATTTGGCTTTGTCGGTATCGTAGGATACGCCCATTACATGAAACCCTTTGGCGTTGAAGTCTTTCCAGACAGCCACTACGTTGGGATTTTCGGCACGGCAGGGTCCGCACCAGGATGCCCAAAAATCGATTAGGGTGTATTCATGTTTGGTATAAACATCAGAAAGCTTTACCGGAGATCCGATCGAGTCGTTCATGGTGAAATCAGGGGCAATTTTTCCCACGGCAACAGACTGAAGCAAAGTAACCCGATCGGCAAGCGCTTTGGAAGTCTTGCTTTTCAAAACTTCTGCAGAGAATTTTTGCAGGTATCCCTGAATTTCATCCGCTTCCATACCATATTGAATGCGCTGCAAAACAACGGGGGCAACAAAGGAGTTCGGGTTTCCGGTGACGAAATTTTTGAGCATTCCGGTTTGAACATTGTCCAATGAATCTATTTGCTTTTCCAACAGGCTCACTTCAGTCATGTTCTCCTGTTTTTTTGCCTCACTGTATTTGCCATAAAGCTCTTTCATTTTGGCATTTACTTCTGCGCTTTGACTATCAAGCGCGTTCAGTTCATCTTGTCCCGCAGATCCGGTGATCGAAACATTCCTTAAATCTTCCACCTCACCTTTCATCTGGATCACTTTGTTTTCCAGGAAAACAGGAAGCTGCATCCTTCCACCAAACACAACAATGTATATATCAGGGATTTCTACCTTTCCTTTCAATTCAAATTTTCCACCTGAACTTTTGGTAGAATCGATGGTTACTACCTCCGAACCGATTCTTTGTTTCAGGTATACGGTTCCATCGGGTAATCCTCCAATGTTCCCGGTAATCGTGAATTTCGGAGTTTGGTTGCAAGCCACAACCAAAGTTGCAAAGGCAATAAAGTAAAAGAGTTTTTTCATAATTATTATGTTTCTGTTTTGAAAATTTTAAATGGTTTAAAACTTTGTGATCCTATGTGTTACCCGTCGTGCCCTTAGTGGTTAAATTCTTAAAGGATTTTTACCACTAAGGGCTCAAAGGTAAAAACACGAAGGAAGCACAAAGGAATCTAATGGTAAATTATTATACGTCGCAAATCAGGATACATTTCCGGAGCGACGCCAACTTATCAGGATTTGTGGGCACAAACTCCTGCCCGACAAATCCCTTGTATCCGGTGGCCACGATGGCTTTCATGACGGCAGGATAATAAAGTTCCTGGGTCTCGTCCAATTCGTGCCTGCCGGGAACGCCGCCGGTATGGATATGGCCAATGTATCTGATATTTTTACGAATCGTGTCGATCACATTTCCCTCCATGATCTGCATGTGGAAAATGTCGTACAACAACTTGAACCTTTCTGATCCGACCATCTCGCACAGGGCAGCTCCCCAGGATGTATGGTCGCATTGATAGTCCTTGTGACCGTAACTGTTGAGCAACTCCATGATAAGGGTCACACCGTGTTTTTCGGCCAACGGCATCAGCCTGCGCAAGCCTTTGGCGCAATTGATAAGCCCTACCTCATCGTTCTGGCCTTCGCGGTTACCGGAAAAGCAGATCAGGTTGGGAACGCCGGCTGCAGCAGCTTTGGGGATCATCGCTTCATAATCTGTCACCAGTTTGTCGTGGTTTTCGATCCGGTTAAACCCTTTCGGGATGCCCCAATCGGTGGCATAACCCACAGCACATTTCAGGCCATGCGACTTCACAGTAGCCCAGTCTTTTTCGTTGAGCAGTTCGATCGACTCAATCCCCATCTCTATGCAGGCAGTAGCCAGATCATCTAACGGGATATCGCCGTAACACCACTGGCTTACGGAATGATGAATGTTCCCCTTCAGTCCGCTGGCAACTTGTTCGGCCCCCCTGCTTTCCTGAAAAGGAAAAACAGTTGCCGAGAGTGCCGCTGTAGCAGCTACTTTGCCGATCAACTCTCTTCTGTTCATAGTTGGTTGTTTTGAAATGTACTGCACGAATTTAAATAATTTTTATTCAATGTCGTTTAGCTAAGGTTGTTTATTCAATTCCCACCCTCGTGTACTTAGTGAAATCCTTTGAGCCCTTTGTGGTAAAATTTAAAAGCTTAACCACAAAGGGCCCGAAGTATAACACAAAAAACACAAAGAATTTCGCTGGTAAACGACATTGGTCTACGATTTAAAAGATAGTTTTAGATAGTTTTCAAGTATTCTTTTGCCCGTCGATTAATTGTACATCTGCGAATTATTTAGCAAATTAGCACATTATCACATTTCCAAATTATCAAATATGATCCACTACGCAAAAAATTCCGAACTCGAAATTGCTGTCCGTCAGCCGGGGGCAGAGCTCTCTTCTATCAAATCACTTAAAACCGGGATCGAATATATGTGGGGCATGGATCCGTCCATCTGGAACAGTACCGCCCCTATTTTGTTTCCGATCGTCGGCTGCCTAAAAGACAACAATTATCTCTGGAAAGGAGAAAAATATTCACTCACCCGACATGGGTTTATCCGGGAAAATCCCCAACTTTTATTAACCGGGATTACTGCAGGCTCCCTGACATTTGGAATGAACTCCAACAAAGAAACGCACAAAATCTACCCATTTGATTTTGATTTTAGCATTCAATTTTTGCTGGAAGGTACCAAAATCAAGGTAAACCATAAGGTAGTCAATACCGGAAATTCTGAACTTTATTTCTCATTGGGAGGTCATCCGGCATTTAGATGTCCGGTCCATGCCGATGAAAAATATGAAGATTATTACCTCGAATTTGATCAACCCGAGCAGGTTTCGACCTGGCTGCTAACCGGTGATGGATTGCTCAGCGGTCAAACAGAACCCGTTTTAAAGGGAAGCAACATCTTACCGCTCTCGCATGAGCTTTTCAGTAAAGACGCGTTGATTTTTAAAGATCTTAAATCTAAAAAAGTAACCCTGCGTAACAAGAAATCAACTCAGGCACTCTCCTTCTCCTTCGAAGATTTTCCTTACTTAGGTGTTTGGGCCAAAACGAACGGCAATTTTGTCTGCATCGAGCCCTGGCTGGGTGTTGCAGATAGCTGGAACACCGACCAGCTCCTTGAGCACAAAGAGGGGATCCTGCAGCTGGCGGCGGGAGAGGTGTTTGAGGCGTCGTATGTTATTGAGATACAAGAATAAAAGAGTGGGCGAGGGGACGACGGGGAGAGGGGGCGAATGCGCTGATCAACATTTGCGATTAAACAAAACTATTGATTAATGCATTCGTCCCTTCTCCGTTTCACTGTTTCTCCGTCTCTCCGTTTCTCTGTTTGGGGTAGCGTTCTCCCACTCTCCCCCTCGTCCACTCGCCCTCTCTTATTTCACTGCACTTCTGGCTAACTTAAGTGCCTCAGTGGTCGTGTAATATTTCACGATCATATTCGGGACTTCCCACTCAGGCAACTTGCCGGCACGCAGGTAGGCAAGGTAA
>JAMDDG010000372.1:0-2822 GCA_023488865.1 Bacteroidota bacterium
GAAACATCTGAAGAGGACAAAAAGAGGGTGATGGGCAATCTTTTTTCTATCGAAAGGCTGTTTAAAAATTTCGGTTTCCCTTTTGAAATTATTGAATGCCATACCCCTACCTGGAAAATCCAAAAAACGGCATTGGAACATGCTTTGGGTTTTCAAAACGGGCTTTTGATCATCTCATTTACCTATAGTTCTTCCCTGCCCGACCGTTTTTTTGGTGTGAATGATGCTTATGTAATTGCTCATTCCGAAGAACATTCAGTAATGTGTATCAACTCACAACGTGATCTTTACACGCTGTGCGGGTAATCTTTTCGAATTGTCTGGTCCAAAATTCCCTCTGTCTTTTAAATCGTTTTCTCTCAATTTATTATATCTACAAATTAAGCTATTTTAATAACTTTTTTAAATAAAATTTAACATGCAGGGTTGGGTTAATGATAAATTTCTATTTTTGTCGCTGATTATTAAAGGTCCTTACACACTGTTATTTAGAACAATTCTTAATACCTAAAAACAATTAAATATGGAAAGTAGTGCATTGATACTTTTCTTTATTACGGCTATTTCCCTTGTGGGGCTGGCCATTCTGTTTTCGAGTTATGTACCACCAACTTCACTGTATAGTACAGCAAAATTTGAGCCTTACGAATGTGGAATTGAGACCATCGGCGAAACCTGGAACCAATACACGGTTGGATATTACCTTTTTGCCATTCTCTTCCTCGTTTTTGATGTGGAAACCGTATTTGTCTTTCCCTGGGCAACCGTGATGAGGGAGGTCGGGATGACCGGCTTTGTTGAGATTGTCATATTCTTTGCCATATTGGGTTTGGGATTGTTTTACGGTTGGAAAAAACATGCATTGAAATGGGAGTAAAAAGTAAAAAAGAGTTTGAGGCAAACGATTATCCAATCTTAGCCGAATATGAAGGAGGAAGTATCGTCCTCGCCAAATTAGATGACCTGCTCAACTGGGCCCGCGCCAATTCTCTCTGGCCGTTAACTTTTGGCACACGTTGCTGTGCGATAGAATTTATGGCTGTCGGCGCCTCCAGGCACGATATGTCCAGGTTCGGAATGGAAGTTGCACGTCCTTCGCCCCGCCAGGCCGATTTGCTCATTATTTCCGGGACTATCAACTATAAAATGGCCCCGGTACTTAAGCGTTTATACGATCAAATGCCTGATCCAAAATATGTTGTAGCTATGGGAGGCTGTGCAATTTCGGGCGGTCCTTTTTACTACAATTCCTATTACGTTGTCAAAGGCGCCGACCACGTGATCCCTGTGGATGTTTATATACCCGGATGTCCTCCCAGGCCTGAAGCATTTTTGTACGGGATGATGCAATTGCATAAAAAAATCAAACGGGAGCGCTATTTCTCCAGAAAACAGAAAAAAAACAGCCCACAACCTTAATCCCTAACCGGGAAAATGGGAATAGCAAATACCTGTTCAATATATCACTTAACAAACTGATCTTTAAGTTAAATGACAAACGAAGAACTACAAGCATGCCTTGCCGGTGAGTTTCCCAATGCCGGGGTCACCCTGGGCAAACAGTATGTCGAAGTCGTGGTTAAAGCGGAAGATTTACATGCCACCTCGGAAAAGCTCAAAATGCTGCCCGAATTATCTTTTGATTACCTGATTTGCCTCACCGGGGTTGATTATGCCGAAAAGATGCAAATTGTCTACCACCTTGAATCTACCAAACACAGACACGTTGTGGTACTTAAAACTAATACGGCAGACCGGCTCGATCCAAATGTAGACACGGTGAGTGATGTATGGCAAACAGCCAAATACCACGAACGGGAGGTTTATGATCTTTTGGGTGTGAAATTCAACCACCACAAAGATTTGCGCAGGCTTTTCCTTGAAGATGGCTGGGGATTTCCGTTGAGAAAAGATTACAAAGACGAAGTAAGAATAGTAGAACGATAGCCTTATGTCTGAAACCAAAGAGATTATCATTAGCACGGATAAGATCCATACCGATCAATATTTGGTCAACATGGGGCCGCAACACCCATCAACACATGGAGTGCTTCGGCTGCTTGTCCGATTGGAAGGCGAAGTAGTACATCACATTCAGCCACATGTCGGGTATATCCACAGCGGGATTGAAAAAATGTGTGAGTCACTTTCTTATCCGCAAGTCATTCACCTGACCGACCGGATGGATTACCTTTCGGCCCACATCAGCAACGAAGCGGTTGCCCTGTGTGTGGAGAATGCCCTTCAGGTCGAAGTCCCCGAACGTGTCAAATACATTCGTACCATTATGGATGAGCTGACCCGTCTGGCTTCCCACCAGCTTTGGTGGTGTGTCATGGGAATGGACCTGGGTGCGCTGACCACCTTTTTTTACGGACTTCGCGACCGGGAGGCTATTCTTGATATTTTCGAGGAGACTTGCGGCGCCAGAATGACGATGAACTACAATGTGCCCGGAGGGTTGATGTTTGATATTCATCCAAATTTTCAGAAAAGGGTCAAAGAGTTCATCAAATATTTCAGGAAGAAACTTCCAGAATACGATGAATTGTTGAGTGGCAATGTCATTTTCAGGGAAAGGACCAACGACATCGGCTATCTCTCATTGGAAGATGCTATTGCCTGGGGGGTGACCGGTCCTTCCGGCCGAGGATCCGGCTTCTCCTGCGACGTGAGAAAACATCAGCCTTACAGTGCTTATCCATTGGTACAGTTTGAAGAAAAATTAGCTACCAAAGGCGATACATTTACCCGCTATCATTTGAGAATAGAAGAGATGTACGAATCGCTGCACATCATAGAACAGTTGATTGACAATATCC
>JAMDDG010000372.1:3077-4745 GCA_023488865.1 Bacteroidota bacterium
AAAGGTAACCTTAGTAATAACACGATTGAACGATCAAAAATCATAAAATCTAATGGGATTCAATATTTACGACTTTTCAGGAATGACCCACAACATGCACCTGTGGTTTTTGGAGCGCATGTCCCCATCTGTTACTTCGGTTGTTGAATGGACCATCATCGGGGTCAGTTATTTGCTCTTTATCGCACTCTTCGGTTTGTTCCTGGTTTATGCAGAGCGCAAAGTTTGCGCCGCATTCCAGCAACGTTTAGGTCCTATGCGGGTTGGTCCCTGGGGTCTGTTACAGACCATTGCCGACTTCATCAAACTTTTGATGAAGGAGCTGATCATGCCCAAAAGTGCGGACAAATTTCTTTACAACCTGGCCCCATTTATTACCATGACCGCCACGTTCATGGCCATCGCGGTCCTTCCGTTTGCCAAGGGGTTGCAAACACTCGATTTCGACATCGGTATCTTCTATGTGACAGCGGTATCTTCCATCGGGGTGATCGGGATCCTGATTGCCGGTTGGTCCAGCAACAACAAATATTCGCTGATCGGTGCCATGCGGAGCGGCGCCCAAATCCTCAGTTATGAATTGTCTGTGTCGCTTTCCCTGGTTACCATGATTATCCTGGCCGGATCGATGCAGCTCTCCGTGATTGTCGAAAGTCAGCGCGATGCCTGGTTTTTGTTCAAGGGGCATATTCCCGCACTGATCGCTTTTGTCATCTATTTGATTGCCGGTACAGCAGAAACCAACCGGGGCCCTTTCGACCTTGCAGAGGCAGAATCGGAGCTTACCGGCGGTTTCCACACCGAATACTCCGGTATTAAATTTGCCTTTTTCTTCTTAGCTGAATACATTAATCTGTTTATCATTGCAGCCATGGCAACTACCGTCTTCCTTGGAGGCTGGATGCCACTGCATTTTGGCTCAATAGAATCTTTTAACTCCGTCATGGATTTTATCCCGCCGGTGGTATGGTTCTTCCTGAAAGTAAGCGGGATCATGTTCCTGATCATGTGGTTTAAATGGACTTTCCCGCGTTTGAGGGTCGATCAGATCCTTACTTTGGAATGGAAATACCTTTTGCCAATCAACCTGGTCAATATCCTCCTGATGAGCCTGATCGTATTAACCAAATTCCATCTGTAAAACCCTCGCAATATGAATGCGCTATTTCAATATATCAGTACCGTCTTCAAAGGAATAGGAACACTGCTTACCGGGATGAAAGTGACCGGCAAGTATTTCTTTACTCCCTGGAAAAATGTTACGCAACAGTATCCCGAAAACCGTGATAAGCTGAAAATGTTCGATCGTTTCCGCGGAGAAGTGATCATGCTGCACAACGAAAATAATGAGCACCAGTGTACCGGCTGCGGTATCTGCGAACTTAACTGTCCGAACGGATCAATTGAAATCATCAGCAAGATGGAAATGACCGAAGAGGGCAAGAAAAAGAGGGCAATCGATAAGCATATTTACCATCTCGGAATGTGTACGCTTTGCAATCTTTGCGTAAAAGCTTGCCCGACCGGTGCTATCGTGATGGGCCAGAATTTTGAACATGCCGTTTGGGACCGTTCAAAATTGACGAAGGTGTTAAACCGGCCCGGTTCGAAAATCGCCCAAGGCGTGAAAGAGTAATAAACTGCATCAAAAAATACTTAGTTATGACG
>JAMDDG010000332.1 GCA_023488865.1 Bacteroidota bacterium
CCGCAGGTAATGCAATTGTCGTTTTTTGTTTTGGGAGTCTGTTAAATCTTCCCTTTAACCGTTTACCACTTCGGCAAGCTCAGGGACCGGTGCTCAGTTTCAGCGTTTCAAGGTAGCATTCGCCCCCTGTCCACTCACCCCTTTCTTACTCCTCTTCTCCGTTTCTCGTTTTCCCATCTTCTCCCTGTCGACCCCGTCTTTCCAGTCTCCCTACTTTTCCGTGTTCATCATCATCTGTTCATCAGCGAAGAGGGATGCCTGATCTGCATTGGCTTTACTCCGCGCGCTCCAGATGCTTACATTCAATTCGAAGCCGATCAAAAGGCTCAGCGCCATAAAATAGAACCAAAGCATCACAACAACCAGTGTACCAATGGAACCGTAAAGGGTATTGTACTTTCCAAAATTGTTGATGTAGAAGGAAAATCCCACTGAAATCAATATGGAGAGCAGGGTAGCGAGGGTGCCACCGGCTGAAATAAACCGAAATCTCATTTTTCGTGCCGGACCAAAGTAAAAAAGGAAAGCAAAAGTAAAAAAGAACAACAGGAGAATGACTAACCACTTTCCACCTATCAGCAAATAATAGAGGTAGTTGAAATGAATAAATTGATTTGCCAGCAAAAATTCAATGGCCCGTTGGCTGACGGTGATCATGGCAACACTTAAGGTGGTCAGCGAGGTTAGGATCAGCGATAAACCGAATGCGATGAGGTAAAGGCTGATGATACTACGTGTCTCTATTGCATGGATGGTCCCGTTAAAAGCGACAATGACAGAGACCAAACCATTGGTGGAGAATACAAAGGCAGCCAGGAACCCAAAGGAAAGCAAGCTTCCACGGGGCTGGGTTACAATATCCTGGATGGTCCCCTGAATTGCCAGATAGGCATTATCAGGAAGGACACTTTGCATCAAATTCATCAACTGAACCTGAAAATTATCGATGGGGATATATGGGATCAGCGTAAAAAGAAAAATAATGGCAGGGAAAAATGCCAGGATGAAATTAAAAGCAATGGCGGATGCCCTGGTAGTTATTGCCCCGTCAACAATCCCTTTCCAAAAAAAGAGTGCGACATCATACAGCGGTAACCCATCAAAAAAGGGGATAGTAATTTTTTTGGCCTTCAGAATAATCAGCTCCAGTCTTTTTTTTGTCCAGATCTTAACAGTGTTCAAAACAGCCATCATGCACGTCTAAGTTTACTGGTCTTTTTCAATTCGCAGTTGAACAATCAGCGGCTTATTAGCAAACGTCTTCAGCATAAAATAGATGCGGAAATTAGCGCCGGCAGTTTGCATTTTGCCAATGCCATAAACCGAGTCGGTACCACCCTGGTGTGTAATCTTAAAATCAATTGGCTTGTTTTTGCTGAAAAAATCGCTAAGGATCATTTCTCCCTGCTCTTTGGTGCAGACATTTTCTTTGTCGAGGATTACCAGTTCCACATTGCTGTTAAAATAAGAGGCCACTATCTTCGCATTTCCTGATTTTAGTCCGGCCCCAATTTGAACCGGAATCTGTCCAAAACCAATATTAGCCAGTAATAACAGGGAAAGAACAAACACAACTGGGGTAAATAATTTCTTCATTTCAATTAATTTGAACTGTTTCTAAGATTGATCAAGAAATTTCAGTTAAACTATCAAATAAAACCAACACCGACAAATTTATTCCGGATTTTATACCGTGTGCAAAAATAACATTACTTTGTACGTAACAATAATGATGCCATGCGAATCACCTTATTGCTGGTTGGTGCCACAGACAAAAAATACCTGAACGAAGGGATTGAGGATTACCAAAAGAGGTTGATCCATTATCTTCCCTTCGAACTCAGGGTGATAGCGGATATCAAAAACAACCGGCATCTTTCAGCTGACCAGCAAAAAGAGCGGGAGGGGAAACTCCTTCTCGACCAGGTATCTTCCGGTGATGAACTGATTTTATTAGATGTTGAGGGCACCGAGCTCAGTTCCCCCGGTTTGGCAAACTGGATAGAAAAGAAAATGCTATCAGGTACCAGAAACCTGATATTTGTCGTCGGAGGGCCTTACGGTTTTTCAGAACCCGTCTATAAAAGAGCTGATTCTAAAATATCCCTCTCCAAATTAACTTTTCCGCATCAGTTAATCCGGCTGCTCTTTATTGAGCAGTTGTACAGGGCACTGACTATTATCAAAGGAGAACTTTATCATCATGCATAGAAGCTTTAGGTATATTTTTAGAAGTTACGGTCTGCTGCTGATTGGGCTGATTGCCCTGGGACTATCTTTCTGCTGGGGACCCCTGTTTTTTTCCAGATCGGACCAGAAAGCGGAAGGTGAGCGTATCTCACGGATTTTTGAAGCAAAAGAAAAGTCGATCAGAACTGAAATGAGCCAGCTTGCCTCTCAACTCTCATCCGGAGGGAAAGTGCAGGAACTTTGGACGAATACAGTAGACCCTGAGGTGGCCAGGGGTCTCTTCTATACTGTTTCAGTGCATGATTCTTTGGTGTTCTGGAGTTCCTCTCTGGTAGCTTTTGACAACGGTCAGGAGCAAATTAAACCGGAAGGTAACCTTAAACGATTGCCCACAGGATGGTTTTATATTTTCTCACAGAAGGCTAATGCTTATACCATTACCGGTTATATGTTGATTAAAAGGGCCTTCCCTTATCAAAATAAATATGTTCAGTCTTCTTTTCAAAGTGATTTTCAACTTTCCGATCAAAGTGAAGTAATTACAGAAGAGAGACCCGGCACTATTCAGGTATTCTGTGGGGAGGGAAAATTTCATTTTGGGATCCTGTTTAAGGAGAGGCAAAATGGTTCTTCTCAGGAGGCAATCCCTGCTTTGCTTTTTTTCCTGCTATTTGTTGTCCTGATTTCTGTTCAATTTACCCGATGGATTGTCAACCAGAAATGGAAACCCTTGCAAAAATTTGGTATCACAGCGGTTTTTGTCGTTTCGTTTTATCTTTTGCTGAATTATTTTAAACTCCCCACCGAAGTTTACGCCAATAAATTGTTTGCCCCGTTTCATTTTGCCTGGGGTGAGATGCTTTCTTCTTTGGGTGACTACCTTCTCTTATCCTTTTTTCTGTTCCTGCTGGGCCAAACTTTTTTTCTTTTTTTCCGAAAAGAGAGAAACCTTTCTCTTTTTTCTATTGAGAATTTAGGTTTATACTTTTTTGCTTCAACCTATTTTATTTTTTCAATCAGCCTGTTTCTAATTCTGTTGGATAATTCGGATGTCTCGCCGGAGTTGTACAATAATTTAACCCTGTCGATTCCCAACATCCTGACATCCGGCTGTATTGCCTTGCAAATGATTGGTTTTGGGGCGATCATTCTCCGGATCAGGTGTGGCGTAAAAATGGATAAAAAATATGTTGTTTTTTTAATCCCTGCTTTAATTTCATTCGGTATCACGCTGTTAGGCTTGATCATCTTGGGGATAAAAATTCCATTGATTGCGGTTGGCTTGTACCTTATTATTGTCTTTCTCCTCGACCGAATACATCTTGAACTTATTTCAAAATATAAACTGACCTCTTTGTTGGTGTATGGAATGTTGCTTTCTTTCGGGCTTAATCTGGTTGCACAGGAAGAGATAGAAAGGAGAAAGGCTAATATACAGCAAGTTATGGCAGTCAATCTGGCCACAGAACGTGACCCTGCAGCCGAGATCTTCCTGTCTGATTTTGAAACGAAGGTGTTTAAAGACTCGATGGTCCAATCTTTTCTTAAACCTCCTTACAGAAATTTTGAAACCTATCTGAAAGAGAATTACTTCAACGGTTTTTGGAACAATTATGAGCTTCAGGTTACGGTTTGTGCGGCGAACGACAGTGTTTTTCTAACAGATGAACGAAGGCGGTTTCCCTGTCAGGAATTTTTTGAACAGCTTAAGGTTACCAAAGGGGTGATGATCTCCGGATCGGATTTTTATTTTATGGATCGCCTGAATGGAAGGATCTCTTATCTGGGAGAGCTGCATCTTTTCGATCAGAAAAACAATAGACCCCTGATGGCCTTTATCGAACTCAATTCAAAAATAATCCCGGAAGGGAAGGGGTACCCTCAATTGCTTTTGGATCAGCAGGCAGCAAAAAGGAATAGGGATGATGGATACAGCTATGCGAAGTATTTTGATAAGAAGCTGGTAGACAGAGGTGGTAGCTATGTTTATGACCCGACAATCCCGGCAGGGGTTAATTTTAATCAGGAGTTTACCTATTTTGAAAAGGGAGGATTCAGACATTGTGCTTACAAGCGAAGCGGGGAGAATTATGTAATTGTAAGTTACCAGATCGCTTCCTGGGTGGAGAAGGGAAGAGGCTTTATGCCCCTGTTCCTTTTTATTTATCTGCTGGGATTCAGCTGGATATTGCTGAACCAATGGCTAAAGCTCATTTCAAGAAACAAGATTGAATTAAGGGGAAAGATACAGTTAACCATGGTCTCCACTTTGCTGGTCCTTCTTTTTATAGTTGGGCTGGGACTTATAAAATACAATTATCTTGAATTTCAGCGATCCCTGAAAGAGAACCTGGACCAGAAAGTGAGGACCATCTCCGCTGAACTTGGATTTCGGATCGGAACTACGGTAAAATTAGATTCCATTCACGGCTACTTAGGCGATCAACTGGTTGAGATTTCAGATATTACCTGGACCGATATCAACATCTATGACCTGAAAGGGAAGCTGGCAGCCAGTTCGCGTTATGAAATTTTCGAAAAGGGTT
>JAMDDG010000472.1 GCA_023488865.1 Bacteroidota bacterium
TGAATGCAAAAATCCAGGAGGGAATGGTGAATACTTTCAACGAGAGTGGCTGGCTGCCTGAGTGGGCAAGTCCGGGTCACCGCGATTGTATGATCGGGTCCAACTCTGCTTCCATTATTGCGGATGCATACCTGAAAGGGGCGCGCGGTTACGACATCAACAAACTTTATGAGGCAGTACTGAAAAACAGCGAACACGCAGGTCCTCTAAGCTCTGTTGGCCGCAAAGGGGTTGACTATTACAACCGGTTGGGCTACATCCCCTACAATGTGAAGATCAACGAAAGCGCTGCCCGCACCCTCGAATATGCTTACGACGACTGGTCGATCCTCCAGTTGGCCAAAGCCCTGAAGAGACCTCAAAGTGAGCTTGATCTCTTCGCCAAAAGGTCTCAAAACTACCGGAACCTCTTCGATAAAGAGACCAAACTGATGCGGGGAAGAAACGAGGACGGAACCTTTCAGAAACCTTTCAATCCTTTCAAATGGGGCGATGCATTTACGGAAGGGAACAGCTGGCACTATACCTGGAGTGTCTTCCACGACATTCAGGGATTGATTGACCTGATGGGCGGCAAAAAAGAATTTGTTAAAATGTTAGACTCGGTATTTGTGGTCCCGCCCGTTTTTGACGCTTCTTATTATGGTCAGGTGATCCACGAAATCAGGGAGATGCAGATTGCCAACATGGGTAATTACGCGCACGGAAACCAGCCCATTCAGCACATGATCTATCTCTACAACTACGCCGGAGCGCCCTGGAAAGCCCAATATTGGGTAAGAGAAACTATGAACAGGATGTACACTCCTGCCCCGGATGGTTACTGCGGCGATGAAGACAATGGTCAGACCTCGGCCTGGTATGTATTCAGCGCACTTGGTTTTTATGACGTTTGTCCCGGTTCGGACCAATATATCATGGGAGCGCCCCTGTTTAAAAAAATCACTATCAACCTCGAAAACGGCAAGAAAGTGGTCATCAATGCGCCTGAAAATTCTGCCGAAAACCGGTACATTCAGGAAGCAAAGTTCAATGGTAAAACTTATACAAAAAACTGGCTGAGCCATACCGAGCTGATGAAAGGGGCCACCATCACCTTTAGGATGGGACCAAAACCCAACAAAGAGCGGGGAACGAAAGAGGAAGATTTGCCTTATTCCTTCTCGAATGAGAAAAAATAGAGAGTTGACCAACTAACAACAACTACCGTGATTCATAACCCCAAACTTAAAAGTACCGGTTGGCTAATCATCTGGCTGACTTTGTTCCTTTTTCCCGGATGCAATCCGAAGCAGGGAAAGGAAATCAGTAAAATCAACGACTTTGCTTCGCTGCAGGCCAAACTTCAGGATCCTCCCTCCGAATACCGCAGTACTCCGTTGTGGGACTGGAACGATAAAATCACGGAAGAGGGGATCGATTTTCATTTGAAGAAGTTTAAAGAGGGCGGCTTGGGCGGCATTTTTGTGCACCCTCGTCCTGGCCTGATCACCGAATACCTTTCTGAAGACTGGAACCACCTTTTTGATTACACGGTTCAAAAAGGGAAAGAGCTGGGGATGAAAGTTTGGATCTACGACGAAAACAGTTATCCCAGCGGGTTTGCCGGAGGTCACGTGCCAGCCGAGATGCCCGATTCTTACAGTCACGGCACCGGTCTGAGCTGCAAGGTGCAGGATACGCTTAAAACAGATACCACCCATTACGAAATTGTTATTAAACTCGAAAATGGTCAGCCAAAAGATATCACTTCCAACCTGAAAGAAGAACAGGGCCATGTCGGAAAATATTATCTCTTCACGAAAACCTACGGTAAAAAATCGTACTGGCAGGGTAATTTTCCTTATGTGGACCTTTTGTACAAAGGGGTCACCCAAAAATTCATGGAGATTACCATGAAGGGTTACGAAAAGTACAACAAAGCCGATTTCGGAAATACCTTACCAGGAATCTTCACCGATGAACCGAACCTGGATGCAGCAATGGATTCGAGAAGCTCCTACCGATGGACCCCCGATCTGTTCGGTGAATTTCAAAAGCGCTGGGGATATGACCTGAGAATTAATCTTCCCTCGCTGGTCGATGAAACCGGTGACTGGAAAAAGATCCGGCACGACTACTACACTACATTACTCGAGATGTTCATCGACCGCTGGGCTAAACCCTGGAGCAAATACTGTGAAGATAACCACCTTACATGGACCGGTCACTATTGGGAACATGGCTGGCCGAAACCAACGGAAGGCCTGGATGAATCTTCCTTCTACCTTTATCACCAGCAACCCGGCGTTGATATGTTAGGCAATACCTATACACCGGGAGGCTTGGGAGATCAATTCGGAAATACCCGTGCTATCCGGGAATTGCATAGCGCTGCCAATCAGGCAGGTCACAACCGGACACTGAGCGAAACCTACGGAGGTGCAAGCTGGGAGATCAATTTTGCCAATCTCAAAAGATTAGTCGACTGGGAAGTAGTATTGGGCGTCAATTTCGTGAACCAGCATCTTTCCTACTTTACCATCAAGGGAGTCCGAAAGTTCGATTATCCGCCGAGCTTCTCTTACCACGAACCCTGGTGGGACAACTACAAACCGATGGGCGATTACATAAGCCGTATCTCGATGGCCATGTCTTCCGGCGAACAGATCAACCATACATTGGTCCTTCAGCCCAACACGACAGCCTGGAGCTATTTCTCCCGGAAGGTAAGAAATGCCACCATCGACAGCATTCAAAAAAATTTCAAACGATTTGTCTATCAACTTGAAAGGGCACATTACGAATACGACCTTGGTTCAGAATTGGTTTTGCGCACCATCGGATCGGTAAAAAACGGGGAAATGGTGGTCGGCAAACGCGCTTACTCCCTGGTTGTAATCCCCGCTTCGCTGGAAAATCTGGATCAGGTTACCTACAAACTTCTGAAAGAATATTTGCTGCAAGGCGGGAAAATACTCTCTTTTACAAGAAACATTCCCAGGGTTGACGGAGCTGACAGCAAGTTAGTCACCGAGTTGATGACTGCATTTGGCAAACAATGGACTTTTGTTCAAACTCCCGAAGACGAAAAGGCCAGTGCTGTACTTTCAGATCCCGATTTTGAAATCTCCGAAACCCTGCCTTTGACAGGCGAACTTTACCACCAGCGAAGAATCCTGAAAGATGGTGAGTTGCTCTTTTTCGTTAACACGGATACCGCTCAGTTCGTTTCGGCTACGATTACCGGCAATGGCAAAAGCCTGATAAAAATGGATCTTGACAATGGGCGTTGCACGCGAATTCCGGCAGATTCTGACAATGGCCAGATCACTTTCGATATGGAACTCCCCCCTATTGGCAGCGCCCTCTATTTTCTGACCAAATCGAACACGTCAGCGCTCTCGGCTTCGGAGATTACCCCGACTGACCCCGGATCGGATGGTTCTTATGAAAATCCCGTGAATGAACCTGTTGAAACAACCGTCCAACCGGAAGCAGATAATGTTTTGGTACTCGACTATCTCGATTTGAAAAACAGCAAAATCGACCTGAAAGAGACCTATTTCATGAAGGCCATGCACCAACTTTACGACAGCAACGGATTTAAGATGGGCAATCCGTGGCAGCACAAGATCCAGTATAAACAGGATTACGTAGCCCTTGATACCTTTAAAACCGGTTCCGGATTTGAGGTAACTTATCATTTTAATGTGGCAGCCACGGCCGATCTCAAACAACTATCAACCCTCGATGTAGTGATTGAACGCCCCGAATTGTGGGACCTGTCCCTTAATGGCGTGAAGTTGGTAAAAAGTGACAAATGGTGGATCGATCGAGAATTCTTCCGCTTCCCGGTAGGAAATCAACTCAAAACAGGGACCAACACCCTCACCCTGAAAGCAGAAAAGATGTCGGTTTATGCAGAAATAATGCCGGCCTACTTAGTTGGCAATTTCAAATTAAACCCGCTGAAACAGGGATTCGAAGTGACCAACGGATCGCTGAACGCCATCGGTTCATGGAAATCTCAAGGTTACCCGTTTTATTCCAATAAAGTACGCTACACGCAGAGATACAAAACCCTTCAAAGCGGAAAGCATTACAAAATCAAACTGAACCGTTGGAATGGCACCATGGCGGTTGTCTACCTGAACGGAGGGAAAGCAGGAGTGATAACTGCACCTCCATACGAACTTGAACTTCCGGCTAAAATGGAAGCGGGGGAAAATACCGTTAGCATAGAGGTGATCGGAAGCTTGAAAAACACCTTCGGTTATTTCTACAAAAGCAGTAAAAACAGGTGGATTACCGGTCCCGGGGACTGGGATACCGCTCCGGCGACCCTTCCTGCTTTCAACCAATATTTCCTGCCCGATTACGGGTTATTCGAACCCTTCAGCATAATTTCAATAAATTGATCTCAAGATTCAGCTTGTTCATTGTTCACTTAATTTTGGCACTTTCTTCGTGATAAAAAATATTCTTTTTGACCTGGGAGGAGTTCTCCTCAGATTAGATATGGACAAAACCAGGGAAGCGTTTGCTCAACTTGGATGGAAAAAGGAAAACTGGAAAGACATTTCACAGAGTGACAACCCTGTTTTTAAGAATCTCGAAGTTGGTATGGATTCGCCTGCCCAATTTAGGGATAAGATCAGAAACATCCTTCCGGGCAATCCCACCGATCATGAAATTGAGGATGCCTGGGGTGCCATGTTAATCGATTTTCCTGCCGGGATAATCAATTATCTG
>JAMDDG010000100.1 GCA_023488865.1 Bacteroidota bacterium
CTGCTGACTGCTCTGCATTCTCGTTAGGTGATTTTCATTCCAACTGGCTAAAAAACAAGTCATTGGTTATTGCTTGTCCCCGCGGTTTTTTTAATTATCGTTTTGCTTACAACAGCATCCTTTGAATAATCGATGTCTAAAGCAAGATTGAATAATTTTCCGGTTTCCATAATATGTATTTAAAATTTATAAACAATTGTAATTAAAATAAATAAATCATTTTATTAAACCCATTGATCATCCAAAATCCCTCCTGTAATACTTACCGTGACTGCTTTTACAGGTACTTTTCTGACAGAACGTTGAACCGCCATTTGAACCAGTTGAAGCAAACCGCCGCAACAGGGAACCTCCATGATAAGGACCGTAATCGTGTTTACTTTGGATCCGTCAATAAGTTCCATTATTTTTTTCAGGTAAATCTCTTTCCCCTGGTCCAATTTGGGACAAGCAATAACCAATGACTTGTTTTTTAGCCAGTTGGAATGAAAATCACCTAACGAGAATGCAGAGCAGTCAGCAGCAACCAAGAGGTCTGATCCCTGAAAATAAACCGCTACAGGATTGATCAAATGCAGCTGGACCGGCCACTGTCTTAATTGTGATTCGGCCGAAACAGCTTTGGCTTGTCCAATTGGTTTCAAGGAAGAAGGATCAAATACAACAGTCTGCGAACTGGGGCAACCACCTCCGCATCCCGCCGTCTTCGCTGGTGCAACAGTTTGATGCACTGCATCTTTAACATTTTGTATTTTGAAATTCAATTCTGTCTCGTTTTGGACTAAATAGCCCATTCCCTGCTTCAAAAAAGTGGTTTCGTTGTGTTCCTTCAGGTGCCTCAGATGGGCAACTACCGTATTAAAGCCTTTAGGGACCATCGCTTCCATCACTTTAACCTCATCGTAGGGTTCGGCTTCCCGCTGTTCTATGGTGATTGCCCCTTCCGGACAATGTCCGATACAGGCGCCCAGCCCATCGCACATCAATTCGCTCACCAACCTCACTTTTCCGTCAATAATCTGCAAGGCACCTTCCTGACAATTTGGCACGCAGTCGCCGCATCCGGTGCATTTATCTTCGTCGATCTTAATAATATCACGCTTCATGATAATTTAGTATTGTTATTTGAAACTACTCCCGTTTAAACTTTTTTAATGTTAATTTCGTTTCAAAAATAGATAGTAGCGAAGACTTTAAATGTAACAAAGGTTACATTTTCGAACAATTTTAACCAATGTACAAGATTTTATTGAATTCACCACTCTTCAAAGGGTTAACCGAAGAGGAGTTAAATAGGTTGTTTAAGAAGGTAAGCCATCAGATCAGACACTTCCGGAGCGGCGAAATGTTAGCCCAGTCCGGCGAAGAAGTTGGCAAAGCAATTCTTTTGATGGAGGGGCGGCTTCAGGGCGAAATGGTTGATTTTTCGGGTAACTCATTAAAAATTGAAGAATTGGGCCCGCCGCAAATGGTGGCTGCTGCATTTTTATTTGGCCCGCAAAACAAGTTCCCCGTCTTTTTGAGCGCTAAAACAGAGGGTAAAATAATGGTTATAAAAAAAATGGAGTTCACTTCAATGCTTTCGCTGGAACCCAGGGTGATGGTGAATTATATCAACATTATATCCGGGAAAGCACAGTTTCTTTCCGGAAAGATCACTTTTTTATCCCTTAAAACCATCAAGGAGAAGATCGCTTATTACTTGTTACAACGAATGAAAATAGGAGGGGATAATTCGGTGAAGATCGATCAGACTCAAACTAATCTGGCCGATTTTTTTGGGGTTGCAAGGCCTTCTTTGACCCGGACAATTCTTGAGCTGGAAAGTCAGGGTATTTTAACCTGGTCGAGAGAAAGAGTGTCGGTCCTTGATCCTGGTAAGTTAAAATTCATCCTCGGCAAGTAACCAGATGACAGCAAATCTTGCGAAGTTTGTTACAACGATGAACAGTTTGGGCCAAAATAAGGTCCCATTCATGTTTATCATTGATTATGAGATGAATAATCCAATAATCTTACCCATAGATGAAACAGCGAAGAATGGCATCTATTTCTCGATAAAGGGGCAGCGCAACTTCACGGAGACAATTACAGAAGGACAACCTCTCCTTTTCACTAAGAGTCCGATTGATTATTCTTCCTACCAAATAGCATTTGAAAAAGTTATCAGACAGATTCAATTAGGGAATACTTTTTTACTCAATCTGACTTTTCCGACGGGAATTGAAACCAACTGGAGCCTGCGAAGGATCTTCGAAAAGAGCAGCGCCCCATACCGCTTGTTGTACAAAGATCAGTTCGTCCTGTTTTCGCCCGAAAGCTTTGTCCGGATAGCGGATGGAACTATCGCTTCCTTTCCGATGAAAGGAACGATTGATGCCTCAGTCGCTAATGCAGCCGAAATTTTGCTGTCGGATGAAAAAGAGAAAGCGGAACATGCCACCATCGTCGACTTGATCAGAAATGACCTTTCGATGGTGGCACATCAGGTTACTGTTAAAAGATACAGATACCTGGAAGAGGTGGTTGCACACGATAAATCCCTGCTGCAGGTGAGCTCCGAAATCACAGGTATCCTACCGGCAGATTATACTTCACATCTTGGTACGATCCTCAGCCAATTGCTTCCGGCCGGATCGATCTGCGGCGCCCCCAAAGTTTCTACTTTAAAGATAATCAAAGAGACAGAGGATTACCACCGTGGTTATTATACCGGCGTTTTCGGTATATTTGATGGTGAACGCCTCGACTCTGCCGTAATGATCAGGTACATTGAACGGATAAACGGGAAGCTGTATTACAAAAGCGGCGGAGGAATTACTTATCACAGCGATCCCCAAAAAGAGTACCGTGAACTAATTGATAAAGTGTATGTTCCAACTTATTGAGACCATTTGTTACGAAAAGGGAGCTTTTCACCGGATCCACCTGCACGAAGAGCGGATGAACCGATCGAGGCTTCAGCTTTGGGGTTGTGTTGACTCCCTTTCTTTGGCGCCATGGTTAAGCATCCCGGGACCGCTAAAAACGCAGAAGGTAAAATGCAGGGTCACCTATACCTGGAAGATCGAAAACATCGAATACGAGCCTTATAATCCAAAAGAAGTATTGAGTTTAAAATTAGTTACGGATGATTCTATCGAATATGCCTATAAGTCCAAAAATCGTGATCCCCTGATCCGTCTGTTGAAAAAACGGGGCTCGGCAGATGAGATTCTGATCATAAAAAACGGTCAAGTCACTGATACCAGTTTCTCGAATATTGTTTTTCTGAAAGAAGGCACCTGGTTTACGCCTGAATTTCCGCTCCTACCTGGAACCCGCAGGACAGATTACCTGCAAAAGAGGATGATTTTTCCACGAAATATTACAACGGAAGATTTGTATTTCTACGAAGAAGCCAGATTGATCAATGCCATGCGTTCGCTCGAAGAAGCAGTTTCCATTCCCATAACAAGTATCTATTAATCAGCAAAAAGGCCGGATAGTTATCCGGCCTTTTTGCTAAATGTCTTTTGGGGTATCAAAATGCAATCCCAATGCTTATTCCGCTTCGCAGCCATGGATAAGGAATTGAACTTCCCTTAACATCCACCTGATTGGAACCGACCTTAGTCGTTTTTATTTTATCCCTAAAAAAAGAAGGTAGTTTTTGAATATTTTCGTTAACACCGTTATAGATCACATCGATAGAATTTGCATTATCCGATTTCACGGTAGCAGTTACATTCGCTACTCCTGCTTCTATCCCAAGGAAATAAAAATCAACGGCTACCCTTTTGGCTAACATGAACTGTACCCCCCACTGCAGGCCAAAATTCAAAGTATTGATGCCAACATCAAATTTTTCATTGTAACTGGTCGGACCATATTGAGGATCCGTTACTGTCCTTAAATTATCTGCATTAGCGGAGATTTTCTGGTATTTCAGGTAAGGGGAAAAATAAAACCCGACCGGCCTGATATGATGGCCCGCATAATGACGGTAGGCAGCGCGGAAAGCCATTGTTCCGAATTTTTCGTTAGAAATATTATTATCAGTTGAGGTATTCAGTTTATATTTATCGGCAAATTTTTTTGGGTTTGCAAAGCCAAAGCCCAATGAAAAAGAACTTTTTGGACTGAACTTCCGCTCGTACTCAAACGAAAGTGAATTGGCAATCACGTTCACCGGAAGAAACTTGATCACATTTCTTCGTTGGGGCTCATTATTGGCAATACTGTCTTTTACCCCCTGTCCAATTGCTTGAATTGAAACGAGCCCAAAAATTAAGAGTAGGATTTTAGTTCTCATGATTATTTTTTTTTAATTAACAAGCTAAAATTAGGCATTTTGAAATCAATTCAAAATTTTAATAAAAAAATTTTTAATTGATAAAATCGCAGGCAGATATCAGACCTGGGAAAGAAATGCACCACCTCACACCGGTTTTCACATGACCTGGCCAGCAAGCCGTCATGACAGCCAGACAAGTGGTCGTGGTTAAAAAATATTTCTCATTTTTTATTACAATTAGGGATATTTAAGCATTGGGCCTGAAAATAATTACTCACGGTGCCCAAAGTCATTTGGAACAATTCCCAGGCTCCCCAGAAAGTCCATGCAGGCTGCCTTAACGTTGTAATTCCGGCCTGCCATTTCATGAACCTGTTTTATTGTTTCAATAAAAGGTTCTTTATTGCCGACATAAAGCAAATAGTTAATGGCCATCAGTGCGATATCCA
>JAMDDG010000311.1 GCA_023488865.1 Bacteroidota bacterium
GATAGATTTAATTACCGTGCGGCGGCCGTTCCATAGGGTCTTGGCTAATGCTAACAAATCTATTTCATCATCTATGGGGGCGAGAGGGGTTATTTGATCTGCCATATTTTATAATTTCACGAATTAAGACGAATTTCACGAACGATTTAATTGAGAATTCGTTTGTAAGAGAGAGAGGGAGTACCGAAGTTTACGACTAATGCAAGCTCCGATTATTTTGTAACTTTCTGATTTGTAAATTAATTCCGCCATCATATTTGTTTCAACAATATAGGATAAATATTACGTTTGTACAGCTATCTTGATTAAACCGTTCGTGCAATTCGCGTTTTTAATTCGTGAAATCAAAAAATTCACTTGGTGAGGTTAACAAGCGTTATCAGGGCTATCGATAGCGAGCTTAACCCTGAAGCAATAGAAATCCATTTCAAGGCATTATCGCTGCTTTTTTTCTCCGGTTTTTTAGGGACAATAATTTCGGAGCCGGGTGTGATGCGGGGACTGTGCCGAAGGAGGAACCAGGAGGTGGTCGCGGTAGTGCCGTTGGGATAAATCACATAGGCGCGGGAGGTTTTTGCATTCTCGTCGTACCCGCCTGCCCTGTTGACATACTGTCTCAAAGTAAGGTGTTTTTCGTAGGTCAGGGCGATCGGGTTCATGACACTGCCGGATACTTTAACGGTCTGCATCTCTTTGGGGATATTGATCACATCGCCCGGTTGCAGCAAAAGATCGGCGCCGGAGCCAGGTTTGGCAAGAATGTTCTTAAGTTCAATGCCGACCGAAAAGTTATTTTTCCCGGAAAAGAGCGGATCATTGCGCAAGGTGGAATCTTTCCTCATCAATTCCATCCTTTTTTCCTTCTCCGCGGCCGAGAGTTGGTTGGCCCTGGTCAGCGTGGCGCCCTCAACGAATGCTTCGGGGGTTAGTCCGCCTGCCCGTTTGATGGCATCCGATATATGCTCGTTTTTATTCATTAGGGTGTATGCGCCGCTGTAGGTTACTTCTCCGGAGATAACAAAGGAGCCCTGGTCTCGGAAACCCGGCGCCCGGCGCACAACGACCTCGTCGAAGGGCCGGAGTTTAAACGCCGCGTCTGCGGGGGATAACCGGAGATCGCGGGTGAGGGCAAACTGATAGATGGTATTCAGCTTGTTGGTCAGCTTCCTGGCTTCTGCGTAGGTAAGCCTGCGGGTTACTTCTATCAGCGAGAGGTCTGCCTCCTCGCGGAAGCCTCCCGCCTTCAGGACCAGATCGCTGAGGGTCATGTTTTCCTGGTAAGCAAAGGTGCTTGGATTTAAAACTTCCCCGCTGATGGCGATGGTTGGCGCTTCCTGCAGGTCGAAGATGGAACGGACCGTTACTTCATCCTCTTTGCGGAGGGGGATATCTTTCGTCCCGTCCATTACCTTCTTTACATCAAAAGTAACGGTCTCTAACGAGTTGTCTTCTTTGAGCCTGCTGATCAAACCCCGGTTCATAAAGGCGTCTTCGCGCAGGCCGTCGGCTTTTTTGATGAGTCCGGAGAGTTTCATCCCCGGAGTAAATTCGTAATTGCCCGGATGAAAGACCGCCCCTGTGATGGCCACCCGGTTGCTGAAGCGGTCTAAGATCGCATCGGCCCTCACCAAATCGCCATTTTGCAGGGTAAACTTATCAAAATCGGCGTTGACAACGGTGTGAACCTCCCGCTCCTTCTCGTTGTTACGCTCAAGGGAGAGGGAATAGGTGTAGGCCTTGTCGGCGAACCCCCCGGCAAAATGGACCAGGTCGCTGAGGGTTTCGCCCTCTTTGAGTTCGAAGATACCCGGGTGTTTGACCTCCCCTTCGATCTCGGCCCGTGCCTTGTAGTTGGGGACGAAGAGGATGTCCTGCTCGCGCAGTTGGGCGTTGGCGGCAGGATCGCCCTTGATCAGGAAATCGTAAATGTCGATGGTTCTGACGGTGACCCCATCGCGGATCAACCGGATACCGCGGAACGAACCGTTCTCGTTGGGCCCGCCGGAGAGGTAAAGTGCGTTGAAAGCGGAGGCGGTGGAGGGGAGGGTATAGGTGCCGGGGGCATTGATCTCGCCTAACACATTGATCTTGATCGAATGGACATTGCCGATGCCCACTTCGGCCCAGGTGTTGGGAGTAGCCCCGCCCATGCCGCTGTAGATCGACATCAGCCGGCTTTTGATCAGGGAAACCCCTTTTTCGAAGGATAATCCCGCCAGATGAACCGGACCGACATCGGGAATGTTGAGGGTCCCTGTCTTTTCGATGGTGGCCAGAACTTTCGACTGGGAGGCCCCCCATACATTGATGTAAAGCTGGTCGCCGATGCCGAGGACATAGTTTTGGGGAACCGGGATATTGACCCCTGGCTCAAAAGTGAGGTTATCCGAATTAAAAAGCTGGTACCCGAACACCTTCTTCGTCTTCTCAGAAACAGCGACGTGAGATTTTGGGGTTGAATAACCGCCAGGTGCAGCAACTGTGGCAGAGGGCACTACCGTTGTTCCGGTTTCTGCAGCTGCCGGGGAGATATTCTGCATCCGGGCTATCAACTGGTCGATCTGTGTCTGGGAAGCGCCCTGAGCCTTTGCCAGGGTGATGGCCTGCTCCTGGGTCAGTCCGCGGTTCTGTATCTCTTGCGCAATCTTCTGTATTTGGGAATCAGAGAGGGCGTTCACATCGACGGATGCCGCGTTTACGGGGGTTGTCTGCGCCAATAACACCGGGGTTATGGAGAGGAGTAAGAGGAGGATGATTATGTGCTTCATTGGTTTCTAGATTTCACGAATTATTACGAATTTCACGAACGGTTCAATTAACAATCCGTTTATAACTTAAAGATGGGGTTCCAAAATTGATTAATAGGCCAAGTTTGAATTGGGTGGCTTTGACGTTGTTGAGGGTTTGTTTGATGTCTGCTTCGATTGTGAATTTTGTTGCTTTTAATTCGATGATGATTGATTCATAACAAACAAAATCGGCAATAAAAAATTTCTTCATTATCTTTCCGTCATAGTATACAGGTAATCTTTTCTCTTTTGCATAAGGAATTTCTGATTTATTGAACTCCAATTCCAGTGCTTCTGCGTAGACGCTCTCAAGAAATCCCGAACCAAGTTTGCTATGTACAGTCATGCAAGCTCCGACGATATTGTAACTCTCATGTTGAAATAACAGCTCCACAGAAGAAGATTTTATGAATTAAGACGAATTATTTGAACGGGATGAGGGAGATTTGCAACGCAGAACTTCGTTTCGTGCGGATTACCATATTTCTATTGGTAATATTATGAAAAGAGCGTTCGTGAAATTAGTCTAAATTCGTGAAATTCCCTTCATCAGAAGCGATACATTACAGTTAAGTTCCCCTGCAGATTATATAAATCCTTCCCGGGAGTCCAATAGTTGTTTGTGCCGGTCGGTGGCGGGAGGTAATTGTATTCGTAATTAAAGGAACGGATTCCTTCGAGTTTGGCGGAGAAAAGAAATGCCTTCCAGCTGTAATGTCCGAAAAAGGCGAGGTTGATATCTACCCAGTGGCCCCGTGGATCGTTGCTGAAATGGTAGTAAAGGTCATTGTTGTGAACGTATCGCTCTAACTGAAATCCGATGTTGTCCAGGCCTTTGCCCCGGGAAAGGGAGATTGTTTGCAAGTTACTTCCCGGGCCGATCCCGGCGCCTAACATCTGTCCCTGGTTGGTATTGCCGCGAAGGGGGGCGCCGTAAGCGGAAAAATAGGCAACGGCCCTGTCTGTATTGCTTCTGTTTTGTTCCAGCTGGGTCAATTCAAGATTGAATTCCACGTATTTGCCACTGGTATCATCGTGGTAAAAAATCTTTTTGAATCCGATGAGGTAGGCACGGAAATGGTTGGGCTGAAGGTACATATCCCGCAGGTCGTAGTTGTGGTCTCCGCGTCCATATTCGCCATAGATTTCCGCATGGTCGGCAGGTAAGATCCATCTGGCAAAAAATGAGAGCTGCTGGTCTTCCATATAAGCGGATTCCCCCGTTCCATAGTTCTCCCTTTTTGAAACGGGTGAAAAAACACGGAGATAGCGGTTGTATTTTTTGGCGTCGTTGGCCATCATCATGAAACTACGCGTCATCCCGATAAAGAGGCCATGTACCCATCGGGGCTGGTAGCTAAGCACCATGGCATTGAGGTAACGCCAGTCGTTGACATTGGGGTAATAGAGTTTGTTGCCGTTGGCATCTTCCCCCAGGAAGTCGGACAGTTCCAGTTTGCCGCCAATGATTTGTCCTTCGAAGGAGCCGATGGGTGTCCGGATGGGCTTTATGGTATTGAAAGTCAGGTGGTAAAACCCCGGTGCGCTGTTGGAGACCAAAAGGGCGTTCCGGGTACCGGGCCCCCACCAGAGATTTTCGGAAGAGATGCCTGCAGAAACCGGACCAAAAGTCAGCCGGATGCTGCTTTGTCCAGGGAAGAGTCTTTTGTAGGGCCTACCGGGAAAATACTCCGGCAGGTCAATCGATGAATGGAACCCGTTGTAAGCGTCGAGGGCATCAGGATCGTTGCGGTGAATATCGGTAAAAGAGTCAAAACGTCTGTTCTCCGCGAAAACCAATTCGGGGTACAGCTGAACGGAGAGGGGCCCTAATTTGGCAACAAACTCTATTACCCCAATGTCAACGACTGG
>JAMDDG010000455.1 GCA_023488865.1 Bacteroidota bacterium
CCTTTAAATAATTCAGGACAACGTGCCAACATCGGAACCCTGACCGATTCTTCGTAAAACTGGCGTTTATCTATCAACCCGTGTTCTCCCCAGGCAAAGCCATTGTCACCCATATAAATAACCATTGTATTTTCGTCAATCCCGGCTTCTTTTAAATAGTCAAGAACAGAACCAACGCTTTCATCTACAGACAACAATGTTTCACAATAATTAATTACCTGAACTTTCCATGGACGGCCATGGTATGAATAGTCAACCCCGTGCCAACTTTCACGTTGATTTTTGACCCAGTTTGGAGACATATTTTCTCCATAATATTCCTTTCCATGTGCAGCTTTGCCCGTTTTTGGGTCAATCGTTGGAAGTTGTTTTATTCCATAATGAGGAGTGTTGAAATTCTCAGGGAGAACAACTTCTTTGTTTGCATAGAAACCTATATGTCGTTTAGCTGGCTGGAAATTACCATGTAATCCTTTGAGGGATAGATAAACAAAGAAGTGTTTTTTTGCTTCTACTTGCTTTCTCATAAACTTAATGGCATGTTCAGTAAGCAGGTCAGTTGAATAAATACTGTCTTTATATTGATTCCATACCCCGTTTATATTTATCCGTGGATTGTAATATTCGCCCTGCCCTTTGAAAGCTTCCCATTGGTCAAACCCGGGCTGTGGATCCCCAGAGTCGTTGCCCATGTGCCACTTGCCAAAGAAACTGGTTTGATAGCCAGCTTTTTGCAGGTATTGCGGGAAAAAGGTCAATCCTTTGGGAAGAGGAGCTGAATTATCTACAACTTTATGGGTATGTGAATATAAGCCTGTCAGAATGGAAGCACGGCTTGGGGAGCAAAGGGACGTAGTTACAAATGCGTTCTTAATATATACACCTTCTGCAGCCATCCGGTCCAGATTCGGTGTTTTGAGCCAGGGAACTTTACCTATAAAACCCATGTAGTCATACCGATGGTCATCAGAAAGAATAAATACCACATTCCGCGGCTTGCCACTGTTTTCTAATTTAGGCAAACGAAACGAGGGTGATTTCGCGTAAATACTGCCACTGCTTGCTAAAGTTAACGTAGCCAGGATACAATTAAGATGTTTCATATTTAATGATTAAGGTCATTTGATCCAAAAACTATAGAACAAAGGATACTGATAAAGCCAGTATCCTTTGTTTATTGAGTTTAATATCCCGGATTTTGTACCAAAGCAGGATTTAGATCAATTTCCCGTTGAGGAATTGGCATTAATGTATATGCATCTTTGATATTGGTTGCTATATCTGTTTTGTTTTTTTCCGCGACTTTTGCTTCATAGGCACTGTGTTCTTTCATGCGCTGTATGAAAGTACCAGTCCGTACCAAATCAAACCAACGTTGACCTTCGTGGAAAAATTCCAATTTTCGCTCCTGAATCACCGTTTTACGAAAATCGTCTTTAGACATGGGTGTAAAATTACCACTGGCATTTCCAAAAGCACGTGTTCGAATCCTATTTAATTGGGTTAATGCTTTAATTGCATCGCCAGTTTCATTCAATGCTTCAGCATACATCAATATTGCATCTGCATACCGAATTACATGCATATTAACATCACACTCATTAGCTGCTAAAACACCATCCAGCCAATATTTACCTGATAAAGGAATAGATGACTTAAAAACTTTTCCAGTCTTTGGGTTCGTGAAATTAAACCTAAGGTTTTTACTTCTTCGCAAGTCCCTTTCATCATATTGGTCATAAAGCTCCTGGGTTGGGATGTCTGCCTCATTTGAACCAGCAACTCCAATATTCCCCCCCGGAATGGAATATTTCGGTCCGGCAAGTCCCATTTCTCCATTGCTCGGGAAAGGGTCCTTCTTGTATTCCAAATAAAAAACAGCTTCAATTCCTGCTTCTTTTGCCGGGTTCCAATTGTCTGCATAGTTGGGTTGCAAGCCATAACCATAAACATTTTCACTTTCGACTACTTCGGCCAACTTGTCTTTGGCCTTTGCAAAATCCCCTTTTGTCAAATAAATTTTGCCAAGCAAAATTTTTGCAGCTCCTTTGGTGGCGCGTCCTTCATCGTTACTGCTATAATCTTTTCTCACAGGCAAATTGTTTTCGGCAAAAGTCAGGTCGTCAATTATCAGTTTGTAGACTTCCTCTTTTGGAATACGTGGTCCCATTGCATCGTTAATTGTTTTGAGTTTTGTTATCAGCGGAACATCTCCGAAAAAACGAACTAAATTAAAATAGTAAAGTGCACGTAAAAATTTAGCTTCACCAATAAAACGATTTTGAAGAGTTACATCCATGGTAATTCCCGGAATCTTTTCAATAGCTGTATTGGCGCGAGAAATGCCTGAATAACAATTAGTCCACATATCTCCTACAAATGTGTTTTGGGAATCAATGCGTAAAAATTCCAAGTTTTGTAAAAATGCATTCGGCATGCCAAGGCCATTTTTCATGTTATCTGTCGGAAGCTCTCCCACCAGGTAAATCAGTCGGTTATATAAACTATTAAGTTGTTGATAAACCGCATCAACAGCTGCCTGGCCGTCTTTGGCACTGGAATAAAAGTTGTCAGTAACCAATCGATCAATAGGTTTTTCATCAAGAAATGAGCAAGATGAAAACATCGAAAGTATGATTATGAAGCTATATAATATTGTTTTTTTCATTGTTATAAAAGATTAATTTATTTCATATCAATTTTAACACCTAACATAAATGTTTTAGATTGAGGGTAGCCGCCAAAATCTTCACCTGCCAGAAGGGTAGAAGCCCCCCGATAACTAACTTCAGGGTCGTAACCACTATAGTTTGTCCAGGTAAGTAAGTTTTGACCTGTTACATAAATTTTTATTCCTTGTATGTTCCTTACTTTTAAATTGGGAAAACTATAAGATAATGAAAGTGTTTTAAGTTTCAGGTAGGAACCATCCTCCACCCAAAGATCACTTACCAATACTGATCGGTTTGTGTTTGCTTTAGGATAAATAGTGCTTGGATTAGTTGGGGTCCATCTGTTTATTAAATTGGCATAAGCATTTTGTCCGCCTGTTGGGGTTGCCAACTCAATAGCATTGTAATTAAATATTTCATTCCCATAACAATACTGAAGGAAGACATTTAATTCAATCCCTTTGTAAGAGAAGGTATTGGTTAGGCCTCCAAAGAAATCAGGGTTTGCGTCTCCCAAGATCGCCCTGTCATTGTTGGCATCTACTTTGTTGTCCCCGTTCAAATCCTTGTAACGGCGCATTCCAACACCAATGGGAGATGTTGATGAGGTTTGTGCTTTTGTTTCTTCTTCATTCTGGAAAATTCCATCAGAGCGATAGCCATAAAATACGCCAATAGGTTGTCCAACAACTAAACGGCGGAAAGAACCTGTTTTTAAGTGTCCATCTCCTTCTGGCATTTCTTTATACGACTCGCCACCCAGTTCAAGGACTTTATTTTTGTTGAATGCGATATTAAAGGCAGTTGTCCATTTAAATTTCTTAATAAAATTATCAGTTTCCAGGGAAAATTCTAATCCCTTGTTTTCAACACTTCCAATATTTTTGAGCATAGTTTTATAACCGGAAACCGATGGTATAGCTACGTTGTATAGTAAATCAGTAGTTTTCTTTTTATAGTAGTCAGTAGTAACCCTAATCCGATTATCCCATAATCCCAAATCCAACCCTATATCAAATTGACCTGTTTTCTCCCATTTTAAATCGGGGTTTGGTATTATGTTCGGATAAAATCCGGATACTAATTGGTTGCCGATGATCCAACTGGTATTACCCAAGGTTGCCAGTGATTGGTAAACGCCAATTTCTGTATTTCCGGTAAAACCGTAACTGGATCTAAGTTTTAAATTAGTAATTATTCCTTTTAACGGCTTCATAAAATCTTCCTCTGAAATCCTCCAGCCTAAGGATCCCGATGGGAAAAATCCGAATTTATTGTTAACGCCAAAGCGCGAAGAACCGTCAGCCCTGGCATTTAAGGAGAACAAATAACGATCCATCAGGGAATAATTTACACGGGCGAGATATGACATCAGGTTCCATTGCGTTGCCGAAGATCCTGGCTGATTATATATAGCACCGGCGTCCAAACTATTGTATTTCATGACATCATTCACAAAGGAAGAAGAAGATCCCATTACAGATTCTGTATTGTTTTGCTGCATGGTAAATCCACCTAAAACATTAAATGAGTGTATCCCGTTCAAAGTTTTTGTCCAATTTATAGTATTCTCATTTAGCCAGTTAATAGACCGGTTGACACCAACGGTAGCTGTTGCTTTGCCATTCGACTGATAAATTGTTGAAGGTGTGTATTGATTTGATTTGTTGTAGAAAATATCAGTACCGAAGCTTATCTTAACTTTTAAACCTTGCATAATTTGCCACTCACCATAAATATCCCCTAAAAACCGTGTCGTTGAATTGTTGAAGATTTGCTCTTTTGCAGTCGCAACAGGGTTGGGGACCAGGGTTCCAGGGGTGTTCACTTGTGTAAATACCTTGTTTACAGCATCGCTATAAATTGGACAAAAACTTTGAACGGGATACACTCATTTAATGTTTTAGGTGGATTTACCATGCAGCAAAACAATACAGAATCTGTAATGGGATCTTCTTCTTCCTT
>JAMDDG010000389.1 GCA_023488865.1 Bacteroidota bacterium
TAGTGCGGACTGTATCTGCCTCAATATCAGATAATAACACAAACAATTCCTGAAATCAGCACGAAAAAAATACGGTCAATTATTGACGTGAAAATCTATGATAATTATAAAATTATTAAAAAATAATTTTCTCATAATTATGAAATTTATATGAAAACATCATTTGGTTCTATTGCGAAAGTTTGTCTTCTCTTTTTATTTATTATTAAGTTTGATTTATTATTTGGGCAAACGTATAATCCAAATGCTGCAGCTGCTTATGCTGATTTATGGGCATGTCCTGAAAGTGACCCTAGTAAACATAATCCAGCTTATAAGGATTACTATTTTCTGTACGGTAACGATTGTGCTTACTTTGTTTCTCAATGTTTAAAAGAAGGGGGTTTAAATTTAAATGCAGGTCCAGGACTTGATCCTTACGGAACTGGGTGTATTCCCGGATGTAATCAACTTCATTTAAATTTGACTACAAGTCAAAATGCAACTTATGAAAGAAAAACTAATGGATATCCATCTTGGTTTACAAAGGGGGATGTAGTAATTTTCGGTGATAAAGGTCATTCAGGAGATCATTGGGAGCATGCTGCTTTTAATGTTGTTTCTGGAACTCCAGCATTAGATGCCCATACAAATAATCGTTGTCAGAAATCAGTGACTTTCTATTATCCAGGTGATCCAGCAAAGTATTGGACTGCAGATTTTTATCATATACCAACTTCCAATGTCCAAGCACCTTCTAATGATAATTGCCCTGGAACATCAATTACCTCAAACGGAGCATGTAAATCAGGAACTGTAGCTGGTGCAACGGGTTCTTATGGTGCCAACCAATGTTTAGGTTGTAGTTGCAAATCGCCAGATGATAAAGATGTATATTATAATTTTGTGGCACAGTCAACGAGTCATACAATTACGGTTTCAAACTATGCCAGCAATTTTGATGCTGTTATTGAGTTACGAACTGCATGTTCAACTGGTACAGCTATCAGTTGCTATGACCCACCAGGTATACCATCATCTGTGTCAAATACATGGAGTAATCTTACTATTGGACAAACCTATTATATCCGTGTTTTTGATTTCAATTATAGCGGAACACCTCCAAGTTCGCCAACATTTGATATTTGTGTAACACACACTGCAAGTACATCTAAACCTGATTTAATAGTTCAAAATCCAACAATTACTCCATCTCTAGTTCAGATTGGGCAACAAATCACCGCATCTTGTTATATGAAAAATCAGGGAACAGGTAATGCCGTGTCTTCTATTACTTCATTATGGTTATCGTCCGATCAATCTTGGGGAGGCGATACTTATTTAGGTGATATTTCTGTTCCAGCGTTAAATGCCAATACAACGAGTAATTTACTTTCTAATTCTAAACAAATCACTATTCCTCTTGGACCCTATGCAGGTACATGGTATATTATGTTTGGTGCAGACGCTATGGAAGATAATAATGAGAGTAGTGAAGGGAATAATCAAGTATTTGTTCCAATAATTTTTTATTACACAATTTCAACATCATCAGAACCGTCTTCTGGTGGAACAACGAGTGGTAGCGGAAAATATCAAAATGGAGAATCATGCTCGATTATGGCTTCCGCAAATAGTGGTTTCACTTTTTCAAACTGGACAGAAGGTGGAATACCGGTCTCTACAAATCTAATTTATAATTTTACTGTTACAACTAATCGAGTGTTAGTTGCAAATTTTACCCAGAATGCAGTTAACTATACTATTTCAACATCATCTATTCCATCAGCAGGCGGTTCAACTAGTGGAGGAGGATCCTATCAAAGTGGACAATCCCGAACTGTTACAGCTACTGCCAACAGCGGCTACACATTTACAAACTGGACAGAAAATGGCTCACAGGTTTCTGCAAATGCAAGTTATACTTTTACGCTTTCGGGGAACAGGACATTGGTTGCAAATTTTTCACAAAATCAAGTTAATTACACTATCACAACATCATCCAGTCCAACCGCAGGAGGCACAACCAGTGGAGGTGGAACATATGCGAGCGGGCAATCACGCACTGTGACGGCAACAGCTAACAGCGGCTACACATTTACAAACTGGACAGAAAATGGCTCACAGGTTTCAGCAAATGCAAGCTATACTTTTACTTTATCGGGCAATAGAACATTAGTCGCAAACTTTACTCAAAATTCTGGATGCACAGCACCAACAAGTCAGGCATCTAATATAACTTTTGAAAATGTCAGGCAAGATTATATGATGATTATGTTTCAAACTGGAAATGGGGGAAAAAGAATCATCAAAATCAATACAACAAATAATTTCACTAATCCATTAAATGGTTCTGATCCGGCAGCCAATAGTAATTATTCCGGTTCGGGTGAGCAGGTTATTTATAATGGAACATTAAATGGAGTTGAAGTCACTGGATTGTCTGGCAATACAACCTACTATTTTAGAATTTATGAATATAATTGTTCAGGTAATTCGACTGTTTTCCTAACTACACAGGCAACTAATAATCCTAACAGCAAAACAACATCAAATCCTTGCCCTGGGGCACTAGCACCATCAAATTTATCGCCAGGCACTACCTCTTCACCAGGATCTGCAATTACATCAAATCCAACTTTTAACTGGAATACTACTGGTGCAGCCAATTATCAAATTGAACTGAGAAGAGAACCTTATGGACTAATTGATCGTGTAGCCATCGGTTGTGGATCAGAAACACCTCCTTTCTCTTTTCCTTCTCTTGCTTTACAAAATGGTAAAACCTATCGTTGGAATGTCTTAGCAGGTTCTTCATGTAGTTCCGGTTGTATGTCTGCGTCTCCATATTATTATTTTACCTATAACGCTTGCACTACACCAACTACCCAGGCAAGCGCCATCACATTTTCAGGCGTTGGCACAAATTCAATTACTGCAAACTGGTCGAATGGCAATGGAAGCAGGCGAGTAGTAAAAATAAATACGTCCAATAGTTTCACTGCACCAGGCAACGGTACAGACCCTGCAGGAAATGCCAGCTACAGCGGTTCGGGTGAACAGGTGGTTTATAATGGCAGCAGCAATAATGTAACAGTAACCGGCTTGTCCGCCGGTACTACATATTGGTTCAGGGTTTATGAGGCAAACTGCACAGGCAGTTCATCGTTGTATTATACCGTTACTGCATCCAATAATCCCAATAGCCAGACTACCTCATCTTCCTGCATCGCACCAAGTAACGGGATTATATCACCAAGCAATCCCACTGTTACAGTGCCTAATAGCATAAACCTTACTGTAACGGCAAATGGTACAGCTCCTTTTACTTACCGATGGTATTGGTGGAATGGCTCAGATTGGACGGCATTAACAAATTCTTCACCCTATTCGGGTGTAACAACCCAAACTTTAAACATAAATCCCACATCAACAAGTATGAACGGTTATTATTATACTTGCCTTGTATCTAATTCATGTGGAAGTCAAAATAATATCAGCAATGTACAATTGGCAGTAACTTCATCTTGCACTGCCCCAACAAGCCAGGCGAGTGCCATTACATTTTCCGGTGTGAGTACAAATTCCATGACAGCAAACTGGACGAATGGTAATGGAAGCAGACGGGTTGTGAAAATTAATACATCCAATAGCTTCACTGCACCTGGCAATGGAACAGATCCAACAGCAAATTCCAGTTACAGTGGTTCAGGGAAACAGGTAGTTTATAATGGCACTGGTACTAGTGCAACGGTTACAGGATTGTCTGCCGGCATTACATATTGGTTCAGGGTTTATGAGGCAAACTGTACGGGCGGTTCATCGTTGTATTCTACCATTACTGCATCCAACAATCCAAACAGTCAGATAACATCATCTTCCTGCATCGCACCAAATAATGGAATTATATCACCGAGCAATCCTACGGTTACTGCACCTAATAGCACAAGCCTTACTGTTACGGCAAATGGTTCAACTCCATTTACTTACCAATGGTATTGGTGGAATGGCTTAGCATGGACAGCATTAGCAAATAACACACCCTATTCTGGTACAACAACCCAAACTTTAAACATTAATTCCACTTCAATAAGCATGAACGGTACTTATTATACTTGTGTTGTATCTAATTCATGTGGAAGTCAAAATGATATCAATTATGTGCAATTAGCGGTAACTTCATCCTGCATGGTCCCAACTTCCCAGGCGAGTGCCATTATTTTTTCCGGTGTGAGTACAAATTCAATGACGGCAAACTGGACGAATGGCAACGGAAGCAGACGGGTAGTAAAAATAAATACATCCAATAGCTTCACTACCCCTGGCAATGGGACAGATCCTACGGCAAATGCCAGTTACAGCGGTTCAGGGGAACAGGTCGTTTATAATGGCAGCAGCAATTATGTAACGGTTACGGGATTGTCCGCTGGCATTACTTATTGGTTCAGGGTTTATGAGGCAAACTGCACTGGCAGTTCATCGTTGTATAATACCGTTAATGTAACCAACAACCCGAATAGTCAGAGTATAACTTCAGCCTGCACTGCTCCTTCGGCACCAGCTACTTATGCAACGTCAATAGGAGATCCTGCTAATGGGTTGCAACATAAAATGAATCTGAGTTGTGCCGATGTACCAGGAGCTGAGGGATATTCTTTTGAATATTCCTTAGATGGGATAACATGGGAAATAAACTGGGCAGAATACACTTCAAGTAGCATGTGGGTAAATCTTAACGATAGTCCAAATTTCCCGATCTATTTCCGTGTCAGAGCATTTAAATGTACTCCCAAGCAATATAGCAGCTATACGTATGCATCACCACAACCCATTTATTCGGCATGTGATGATCCAGCAGCGCCAACTGTTAACGGAGCCACTTCCACTTCACTCAATGTAACATTAAATGCCGAAACACCAGTTGCAAACCCTTCCATTACAACTTATTCTATTTATTGTTCAACCACCAGCCAGTATATTCAGGCAAACGGTACATTGGGAAGTAGTGAAGTATTCCAGACAAAAAGTTCATGGGGCACAAAAACAATAACAGGTCTATTAAGTAACAAGGATTACTGTTTTTATGCCAAAGCAAAAAATAATGATGGTGATATACGGTATAATTCACAAAATGCAGCCTGTGCAAAAACTTCAAACAGTCCACCAACAATTGTTTTAGCGACGGTAACCACATCAACAACAACAGCAATTTCGATTTCAACAGCCTCTGGTGGAGGAAACGTAACTGCCGATGGGGGAGCGCCGGTTACTGTTAGGGGTGTTTGTTGGAGTACCACCACAAATCCAACTACGAGTGATTCAAAAACTTCAGACGGAGCAGGAATAGGGTCATTTACTAGTAACATAACTGGCTTAACAGCTGACATTACATATCATGTGAGAGCATATGCCGTCAATAGTGCAGGAACAGCATATGGTCTGGACGTTTCATTTTCGACATATCCAAAACCACCCACTATTGCTTCAATTACTCAACCAACTTGTACTTTATCGACAGGGAGTGTGGAATTAACCGACCTGCCAGCTAATGGATCATGGATAATTACGCAAAATCCAGGTGGTAAAACATTTTCAGGGTTAGGAACAAGTAAAACTATTACAGGACTTACTACTGGTATTTATTACTTTTCTGTGACAAATTCGGCAGGAAAATTGTCAGGTCCATCTTTAAGTGTAACAATTAATGATCAATCAATAACGCCTTCAATTCCATTAATTGGAACTGTTACCCAGCCCACTTGTTCAATACCTACAGGCAGTGTTGTTCTAAATGGTCTGCCATCAAGCGGAACTTGGGTACTTAATCCTGGGGCAATTTCCGGAACTGGGACAAGTAAAACTTTAGCAGGTCTTGCATCAGGCACTTATAATTTCAGTATGACAAATGCTTCTGGTTGTATTTCTTCTGCTACCGGTAATGTAGTGATTAATAATCCATCAATCACACCATCAGCTCCAATAATAGGTACAATTACACAACCAACATGTTCTCTTTCAACCGGCAGTGTTGAACTGAATGGTTTACCTTCAATTGGGACGTGGATACTTAATCCTGGTGCTATTACAGGAACAGGTACAAGCAGAACTCTAACAGGTCTTGTATCAGGTACCTATAATTTCAATGTGACAAATGTTTCAGGATGCATTTCTTCTAATTCAGCTGGTGTGGTGATTAACTCACAACCGACTTTGCCTTCCATTGGAACAATATCCGGTACAACAACTGTCTGCCAAGGGCAAAATACTGTATCATACACTGTTTCCACAATAGCCAACGCGACTTCTTATGTATGGATATTGCCTCCTGGTGCAACAGGTTCTAGTTCGTCCAATAATATCAATGTAAATTTTGGTGCCTCAGCTGTTTCAGGTAACATTACTGTAAAAGGTCATAATGATTGTGGTGACGGTGCAGTTTCATCTTTATCAATTGCTGTAAACCAATTACCAGCGAATGCCGGATCAATTTCAGGATCATTAAATGTCTGTCAGGGTCTTAGCTCAGTTACTTACTCAGTACCTATCATCAACAATGCAACATCCTATATCTGGACATTGCCTTCAGGTGCTTCAGGTTCGAGTACAACCAATAGCATTATCGTAAATTATGGGACATCTGCCGTTTCAGGAAACATTAAAGTAAAAGGTAATAACGCATGCGGAGATGGGGTTGAAAGTGCATTGGTTGTCAATGTGTATCCGATCCCGGCGGTTCCAGTAATTTCTATAAATAGTGGAATTTTGCAATCGAATTCATCTACCGGGAATCAATGGTTTTTTGATAATAATAATATTCAAAATGCAGTGAATAATCAATATACGCCATCGCAGGCAGGTAATTATTATGTGATTGTTACGTTGAACGGTTGTGCATCTCCACCATCAAATACTATCGCATATATTCCTACTGGAATTGAAGAAGTCATTGAAAATAAGGGGATAAGTATTTATCCAAATCCTACAACTGGTCTGGTAAAAATATTAATAAATGATAAAATGGATTCTAATTATTCAGTTAATGTTTATAATATCAATGGAAGTTTGCTAAAGGAGCTAAAGAAGGATAGATTGGTTAGTGATTTTGATTTGGATTTAAGTCAATATCCAGCTGGTATATATATAATTAGCATTAAAAGTACAGGAATTTTTTACCAGAATAAGGTTGCAAAAAAGAACTGAAAGATCAGCTATTTTTTACTTTGTAAAACAATAATATTTAAAAATGAAAAGTAGTCGTTGGGGTATATATTTATTTTTTATTTTGCTGCAAGTATTTGCATGCAAGAAAGTTGATACGACATTACCAGATAGTACAAAGCCGGTCATCAACCTGATAGATCCAACAAATAATAAAGTGATTTTGGTGGGAACTTCTTTAGCTTTAGAGATGGATCTATCAGATAATAAAGAATTGAAATCCTACAAGGTAGAGATTCACAAAAGTTTAAAAAATGTTGATACATCCGATTGGATCTATGTCAATACATGGTCGATTGCAGCAGGTAAAACAAACTTCAAAGTAAAACACAGTGAAATTTCTTATTCCATTTACTTTTACAGGTAAGAATGTTACAACTGGCAATTATTCCACAGCTGGTGCTGATTGATCCCAGTCAACAGCTACAACCCCTTAACCACCTTCCCCTCTCTCAATAAGTAAAGTCGCTTCCATGTGTTCTTATTTTGGTTAATATATCTTTTGCCTTAGCAACGCCCTATGCGATTGCGATTGCCGCAATTTCTATCGACTGAAAATTCAATTAGTAAATGATGATTTTTTCTTACTTTTGGCAGTATTGAGTTTAAAATCATTCAGACAACAAGGTAATTTTGAACGTTGATTTAATATTTTACAACCATGAAATCTTTAAAAGGTTCAAAAACAGAACAAAATCTGTTAAAAGCATTTGCAGGGGAATCACAAGCCAGAATGCGCTATGACTACTTTGCCAAACAGGCAAGAAAAGAGGGACTGGAACAAATTGCGGCCATATTTGAAGAGACTTCCCTGAATGAGCGATCACACGCCAAACAATTTTTTAAATTTCTTGAAGGAGGAATGGTAGAAATAACGGCATCCTATCCTGCCGGGATAATTGGATCTACCCTTGAGAATTTAAAAGCTGCCGCAGAAGGTGAGTACGAGGAATGGACGGAATTATATCCTGAATTTGCCCGTATAGCTGAAGAAGAAGGATTCAAAGCTGTAGCTGCAATTTTTAAAATGATTTCAAAAGTAGAAAAGGCCCACGAAGAACGTTACAGGACTTTGTACGACAATCTTGAAACGGGCCTGGTATTCAAACGGGGAGATAAAGTAGTGTGGAAATGCCGTGTCTGCGGATATTTGCATGAGGCAGTCAGTGCTCCTCAGACTTGTCCGGTTTGTTCTCATCCTCAATCTTATTTTGAAATCCAGGGGAAAAACTATTAAGCTGAATGACAGATCTTCATGGGTTCATTCGATCACTTCCCAAAACAGGGTTGTACTCCACGCCGAAGGGTGTTACCTTACAGTGAACAATATCAGCTCAAAACAGAAGAACCACAGGAGATTACATTAATACCCTATGGCTGCTCGACCTTGAGAATTACGGAGTTTCCGATAGTACAGGCCAGAAAATAATTTTCTCATTTACTTGGTTCTCTGAACCTTTGTTCCCTGTAAATCTTCAGGAACAGCGCTTCAAAATTATGCGAAGGCGACAGGGCCGGCGAGAGCAAGAGTTTCTGGTCGGGTGAAATCAGGTAAAAAGTAGGGAAGCTTTTTATCTGGTAGTCTGAGAGGGCTTTCCTACGGTCAACGGCATTCGTCAACTCCCAGGGATACTTTTTCTGTTTCCATAGATTAACCGCATCTGTAAAATTTTCGTCCAGAGAAACGGGTACAATGGTTAAAACCGTACTGAGTTTTTTCCCCAATCGGACGAGGGAATCCAACTCATCCCTGCTCTCTTTGCTGTCACTCCTGAAGAAACCCAGATAGACGAATTTTCCTTTTGCACGGGCAGATGTAGATGCATTATTTTGATTTTTAAGCAATAAAGCGGGTGCTGGACTTCCCGCCTGCAACGAAGTGATTTTTAGGACAATCCCCGGAAGGAGCTTTTTCAGAGGTTCGAAAGTAGTTTGAATTGCAGCTTCCCTCAGTCCTTTCAGCATGAGTGATTTGTTGAATTTATTGGAGTAGAAACCGTCGTAAAAGCATTTGGCCGCAACTAATTCTGCTACTTCTTTTTTATACCCGATGCCCTCCAATTGATCTACCCACCCCTCAAAATTGCCCTTTAATGCCGGTGCGATGAACCCTTTTTGCCGGATATCCTGAGACAGGCTGGTGAGATAATCCGTAAAAATGGCATTGAACAGCTGTTGATAAGCCGGATGTGCCAGACTAACTTCTTGCTGGCAGAAATATTTTTTTGCGATACTTTCTTTCTCTGGTTGTACAATAGTATATTCCAAATCTCCGTAATTGTATGTTTTCAAGGTATTTAGATAGTGGTCTTTCCCGGTAGGGTATGTTTTTCCCAGTCTTGAGATAATGGCTTTCACGGTATCATCCGATCTTCTTTGGTAAAGATCACGGGTATGGGCTGCCAGCTCTTTGCTGTAGTCGGTCAGAAATGCCCTTGCCAGTATATTGAGTTCAGAAGGTTTGTCGCCTTTGATGCCGAACCAATAAAGCGCCGGTTCGAAGTAGGGACTGGCTGCTTCCTGTGTGGTCCGGGGCGAGTAAGCAGGCAAGGCAACCTGATAATGGGCATGAGGTTCTACCACCAGTGTTCCTCTGTATTTTCCCAGATCGGCATAAATCTCAATGGTTTGATCCGTATTGAAAGAGAGTGAAAAATTTCCATCCGGTCCGACTTTGGTTTCCCCCAATATTCTTTGTTGATGGGAAATTGGCTCTGGATAAGTGTAAAAAATCAGCTCTTTCCCGGCATAATCAGCTGCCCGGCCACTAAGGAAAACCGCTTGCCCAAATAGTGATCCGACGGAGAGTGCAAAATAAACGAACAAAAAGGAACGAAGCATAATCAAAATTCTACCGGATCTTCGTAAAAATCTTCAATGTTAAAACAGGTAGGAAGAAATTGTGAGGCATCCCCGCGGTGGCGGAGTATGTCCCTGACAATCGTGGAGGAGATAGCCGTATGTTCGGGCAATGTGAGCAGGAAAACTGTTTCAATATCTTCGTGCATCTTTTTATTGATCTGCCCGATGGCACGTTCATATTCGAAGTCAGCCGCAGTTCTAAGCCCCCTCAGGATATACCGGGCATGGACTTTACGGCAATAATCAACTGTAAGTCCTTCATATTTACCTACTTTAACCTTTGGTTCGTCCTGAAAAACCTGTTTGATCCAATCTTTTCGTTTGGCCAGCGGGTAATAAGCTCTTTTGTTCGAATTGTACCCGATCATGATGATGATCTCATCAAACATGGGAAGCGCCCTTCTAATGATCGATTCGTGACCGATCGTAAAGGGGTCAAATGAACCTGGAAAAACGGCTATTCTTTTCATTCTGACTTTTTGGTATCGCAAATCTATAAAGAAAAGCAGGAAAATGTTCTTTTCCCAAAATCATTCCTGGTATATCGCAATTTTTGGGGCAAAGTACGGACAAAGCCATTCTAAGGTATATTGAAAAAATGCTACAAAAAATAATAAGCCATGTAGTTCTGGAATATTGACAAAAGTTTATTTCAAATGTCATTTCAACATCAGCTCATTATCTCATTTGCACATTTTAATTTGTTACCCGCTCCAGCTTCTTCAGCATTGAGAACATAAATGCCGCCGACAACAAACAGCAAACGATAAAAATGGACCACAACATCCAGAGATCCAATCTGCTCCAGAAGTAGCTTCCTACCACCAATAATTTGTTACCTACCGCGGTAGCCAGCAACCAACCCCCCTGCATTAATCCCTGGAAGCGGGGTGGGGCTACTTTTGAAACAAAGGAGAGTCCCATCGGACTGAGGAAAAGCTCGGAAATCGTAAAGACCAGGTAGCCATTGATTAACCAATACGGCGTAACCCTGGATGAGTCGGGAACTGCCTGCCCGCCTAAGGTGTGTGGTGAGACCATGTTCAGTGAAGAGACTAAGATCAACAGAAATGCGATGGCAGCGATGATCATGCCGAATCCTATCTTTTTGGGCGTAGAGGGTTCTATTCCTTTTTTGTTAAGCCATCCAAAAATACCCATCACCAACGGGGTGAGGAAGACGATAAACAACGGGTTAAACGATTGGAAAATTTCCGGTGCAATGGCATTCTCTTTCTGGTACCCACTCATAAAATAATAAGACAAAGCGGATCCAACAATAAGCAGGGCAACTCCCAGCAACCGCTCGTTTCTGGTTTTATTCTTTCCAATGGCCACAAAAAGTCCGGCAACAGCGCCAAAAACAGAGAGAAGGGACTGGGCGCTAAAAAACAGATTGGTAAATGGCCCAACCTGTTTGGCAATATAATCACGCGCAAAGAAGGTAAGTGTCAACCCGTTTTGATGGAACGACATCCAGAAGAAAATAACCACAATAAAAACCATGATCAGCGCCGTTACCCGGGGTTTCTCTTCGCTGTTGGCCATCAGGATGATCCAGGTGGCAAAAGCAACAAAAAGACCTACAGCCAAAGCAATATCAAGATTGTCCAGGCCAAAATAGATGACCAAAAAAACCACTACTGAAGCGAGTAGGGCTAAAACCAGGGATTTAGTACCATTTTCAATTTTGACGGATTGTGTCGAAACAGCTTTTTCTTTGTTGGGCAGAAGTTTTTGAAATAAAACATAAACCAGCAGCGAAAGAACCATGGCGCCGGCAGCAATACCAAAAGCGTAGTTGTAACCCCTGGCGAAAACTTCGATATAGTTATGGGCAAATTGTCCCAGGTCTCCCACTTGTCCGGAAATGGTTGCTTTTTGAGCGAGTAGTTGGAATTGGGAAGTATCCGCTAATTTACCATCGATGTACTGGTGGCAAAGCGCCGGCAAGCTACCATCATGGAGAAAGCCATTCGTTTTTAACCACCAGTTGCGAACCCCGGTGGCGGCAAAGGGTGCAAAAAAAGCGCCCACATTGATACCCATGTAAAATACCATAAAAGCAGAATCGCGAAGTTTGGTATACTTTGGGTCATCGTACAACTGTCCGACAACTGCCTGAAGATTACCTTTAAACATTCCGTTCCCGAATGCAATGATAAACAGTGAAACCAAAGTCAGGGTTAGGGAGAGTCCGGGTACGGCCATCAGAATATACCCCGCCAGCATAATTACTATGCCTCCGAAGATGACCAGCTTATATTTGCTGGTCGAATCAGCCACGATACCACCAACTAAAGCCAGGGCATAAATACCGAAATAGAACCAGCTGTAATAACTACCCGCTTCCTGTTCTGATAATCCATATTTAACCTGTAAAAAAAGTACCAGAATTGCCATCATGGTATAAAAGCCGAACCGCTCGCCCATATTGGCAAAAAAGGCTACGATAAGCCCTTTGGGGTGTCCTTTAAGCATAAGTATTAAGTTTGATATTGATTATTCAGAACAAATATAAGAAAAAGTGCCTAAAATGCCTATAAGTGAACTAAAATGCCAATAATTTTGGAATCCCCTATTTTGAGCTTTTAGTACTTTAGGCGCTCCGCTACCTGAATGAACCTTTTTCTTACTATATTTGAATTTATTCAAGAATTATTTGATGAAGATTTTTTCGAGAGAGCAGTTGATGCAGATTGATCGGCGAACTATAATGGAGGAACCCATTTCTGAAATTGACCTGATGGAACGGGCCTCAAAGGCTTTGGCCGACTGGCTCATTACCTATTATCCACCGGCTACACGAATTGCGGTCTTTGCAGGACCAGGTAACAACGGCGGGGATGCCATGGCGGTTGCACGTTTGCTGGCCGGGCTCAATTTTCCTGTTGATCTGTACCTCCCTGCATTGGGACGCAAAAGATCCGGTGCCTCCCTGATCAATCTGGAGAGGTTGAAAGAGATAGGGTATGTGCCCATTGTAGATTTAAACAATCGAACTGAGTTTCCGGATTTGACAAACTACGATCTGCTTTTGGACGGACTTTATGGCTATGGATTGAACCGCCCGTTGGAAGGCTTCGCCTGTGAAGTAATTGATTGGATAAACCAATCGGGGGTTGAAGTGGTTTCGGTCGACCTGCCCTCGGGACTTTTAAGCGAAGAAAATAGCAGTAATACCGGATCTATTATCAGGGCAACCTACACCCTGACCCTGGAGTTTCCCAAGTTGTCGCTCTTTTTCAGTGAGAATGGGCCATTTTTTGGAAACTGGGAGGTGATCCCTTTCGGATTAAGTGAAAAAGCCATTGACGAGACCAAAACGAAACTTTTTTTTCTGGACCAGGAGAGTGTCTCTGCCATCCTGAAAAGAAGAAAAATTTTCTCCCACAAAGGAAGTTATGGCCATGGATTGTTGCTTTCCGGTAGTAAAGGCAAATTTGGAGCGGCTCAGTTGGCTGCCAAAGGGGCTCTTCGCGCCGGATTGGGCTTGTTGACAACCCATCTGCCTGAAGCGGGTAGCACGATCCTGCAAGTTGCTTTGCCGGAATCTATGACGAGTATCGACCCGGGAAAAGACTTTATCTCCGAGCTTCCCGATCTGGACAAATACGCTGCCCTGGCAGCCGGACCGGGTATTGGCACAAATCTAAAGACACAAGAAGTTGTCAGACAATTGATTGAACTGGCACGCGTGCCTATGGTCCTTGATGCGGATGCCTTGAACATACTGGCACAAAATCCCGCATGGATCAAAAAACTCCCTTTTGAAACGATATTAACGCCACATCCGGCCGAATTTGACCGCCTGTCGGGGATTGTCGTGAAATCAGATGAGGAGCGGTTTTTTATTGCCGGACAGTTTGCCGGCAGTTACGGGGCCGTCCTGATTTTGAAGGGAGCCTATACCCGGATTTTCTTTCCGGATGGGACCACTTGTTTCAACAGTACAGGTAATCCTGGTATGGCCACCGGAGGAAGCGGTGATGTCCTTACCGGTATCCTGCTGGGACTGCTTTGTCAGGGCTATTCTCCACGTGAAGCAGCCTTATTGGGGGTTTATTTGCATGGAAAATCTGCGGATCTGCGGGTCGGGTCCTCTTCGGAAGAATCTTTGATAGCCGGTGAGATTGCTGATTATTTGGGCGATGCATTTGCTTCATTAAAATGGAAGTAAGCTTTGATAAGCCAAAAAAAACAGGCAAATTTGGAAAGTAAATTTTTCATCTAATTTTTATCAAAACAGAATATATGAGAGCCTTGACTATTTTCGTGCTGATCGTCAGCCTGGTCGCCACAGACCTGCGATTATCCGCAAAAGAAGACAAAAAGAAACCTGCCAATGAGCTGGCCGCTTTTGCCGGAGGAGTTGTTTATGCCCTGCCGAGAACCGGTATCCACATTGTGGTTGATGTTGAGCAGGAAAAGTTGATACATGGTCCGTACAATGTTTTTGCTCAAAAATACCTGGGAATAAACAACGCCCCTAAAACTGATGAGGAAAACTGGACTATCACGAACATCAAAATGGATACTTATGGAGAGCCTGATCCGAATGCCGTGTTCCGGGCCACGGGAGCAATCGCAACCCTCCTGAGTTTATCTGATGACGGCGTGTTGCTTGGAATCAACAGTGAGATAAAACAAGATGCCAAGAAGGTGGTTACCAATGTGTTTCCTCAAAAACAACAGATCCCTGAAGATATTTGGACAGACCTGTCGATGCATTCCTTCCTAAGCGAAAAAGATAGTACCAGGAATGTTGGCAATAATTTCAAATCTTTGGAGGAAAAAGCTGCGGAAGCAGCCCACGACATTCTAAAACTCAGGAAAAGAAAGGCACTGACCTTAGCTGCCAAATATGATAAGTTGCCCCCGGATGGTGAAGCCTACAAAGAAATGACGGTCGGGCTCGACAAGATTATTGCCGATTATCTTTCGCTATTTATCGGAAAAACGATCAATAAAAAATATCAACTTGCATTTGACGTTGTTCCTGACGGGAAGAGTAACAAAGGATTGGTCGCTTTCCGCTTTTCTTCTACCGCGGGGGTATTGCCGGAGAGTAACGTCTCTGGAAAGCCGATCATGCTCGAAATTGATCCAAATACTGACTTAAAACAAAAAATCGATGCAACGGGAGCTGGTGAAGGAACAACGAAAGGTATCTATTACCGCATTCCGGTAGTTGCACAGGTCCGGTTATTGAACGGGGCTGATGTATTGGCCCAGGCAAAAATAGCAATTGCCCAATTTGGGGTGGTCACCTCCTTGCCGGACGGATTACTGAACGGTGAGTACTCTATCGAATTTCATCCGGCAACAGGCGCCATCCGTACAATAGGAACCTATTAAAGCCAGCCGGTCTTGTTTCAGTTTCTTTGTGAAAGATGCAAAAACTCATAATTCGTAATCTATAACTCTTTTATATTGCACCCTTTTTGCGGTCACGATCTTCCGTAATTGAACGATACTGCGAAAATCAAGCTAATTATGTCCATTTAAACACTCTTACCCTTTAAAAATGCAGAAAATCAAGAAATCGCTTCGCGACTCGAAATCGGCACGCTGGTTAGTACTTGCACTGGTCTCTTTTACCATGATGTGCATGTATTACCTCACGGATGCAATGGCTCCGTTACAGGAAAGGTTACAGGCAAGTTTGTCCTGGACCGCTTCTGATTATGGGTTTTTTACCAGTGGTTATGGCTGGTTCAACGTATTTCTTCTGATGCTTATTTTCAGCGGGATGATATTGGATAAGATGGGGGTTCGCTTCACGGGGATACTGGCCATTGGTATCATGCTGGTGGGCGGGTTTGTCAAATACTGGGCTATTTCGGGTCATGTGGAAGGCATGTACCAGTTGTCGCTCTTTTCGTGGCAGGTAATAGCCCCATCTGCCAAATCAGCGGTGTATGCCGGTTTTGGTTTTGCCATATTTGGGGTAGGATGTGAAATGTTTGGCATTGCTGCAAACAAAGCAGTTGTGCGCTGGTTCAGGGGAAAAGAGATGGCGTTGGCCATCGGATTGAATACTTCGACTGGCCGTATTGGAACGGCGCTGGCCATGTTTACGCCCATTCCGTTGATTAAGCTGACCGGTGAGCTCAGCGCCCCGATTATCGTTTCCCTTTTCCTGTTGTGCATCGGGTTGTTGGTGTTTGTGCTCTTTACTTTCATGGACCGCCAGCTTGACCGGGAAGAAGCCAATGCAGGTGTGCCGGCTGATGAAGAATTCAAGTTTGCCGATTTGCTGGAAATTGGCAAAAACCGTGCATTTTGGTACATAACAGCCCTTTGCGTGCTTTTCTATTCGGCAGTTTTCCCATTTATCAAATATGCTACCAACATGATTGTCCAGAAATTCGGCATCGCCGATTCAGCGGCTGGTTATATCCCTGCACTTTTGCCTTTTAGCGCTTTGTTGCTTACTCCGGTTTTTGGCAGTCTTTTCGATAAAAAAGGGAAAGGTGCCACGATCATGGTGGTAGGTTCAATCCTGCTGGTTTGTGTGCACCTGTTGTTTTCTGTGCCTTCTTTGAACAGTTTCCCTGTAGCCATTGGTTTGGTGATGGTTTTAGGAGTTGCATTTTCGATGGTTCCTTCAGCAATGTGGCCCTCCATTGCCAAAATTATTCCTGAAAACAAACTGGGAACAGCCTATGCCATGACATTCTGGGTGCAAAACTGGGGACTAATGGGTGTCCCGCTGCTTATCGGCGTTGTGCTGGACAAATTCTGTATTACCGGTACTATCAATAAATTGGTTGATGGGAAAGAGCAGGTTATTACTTTGTACAATTACACCATTCCGATGCTGATATTTGCCTGTTTTGGAGCCCTTGCCATTGTGTTTTCATTTCTGTTGAAAGTTGAAGACCGGAAGAAAGGGTACGGGCTGGAATTGCCCAATGTCAAGAAATAGGTAGGCCCTTCTAATAAATTATTTAAATCATAATCGTTATGAGTAAAGAGATTATTAATCTGGAACCCAAGGTGCTTTGGGAAAATTTTTACGCGCTGACCCAGGTCCCGCGTCCTTCCAAACATGAAGAAAAGATCCAGGAATTCATGGTAAAATTCGGAAAGTCCCTTGGACTTGAAACCGAAAAAGATGCCGTTGGAAACGTAGTGATCCGCAAACCGGCCACCCCCGGGATGGAGAACCGTAAAGGCATTGTGATGCAGTGCCACCTGGATATGGTTCCTCAAAAGAATGGAGATACGAAGCATGACTTTGAAAAGGATCCTATTGATGCCTGGATTGACGGTGAATGGGTAAAAGCCCGCGGAACGACCTTAGGCGCCGATAATGGAATGGGTGTGGCTGCAGCTATGTCTGTTTTGGCTTCCAGGGATCTGATACACGGACCTGTTGAGGCCCTTTTTACCTGCGACGAGGAGACCGGTATGACTGGTGCTTTCGGCCTCAAGGCCGGATGGCTGAAGGGCGATATCCTTTTAAATATGGATTCGGAAGATGAAGGGGAACTCTATGTGGGTTGCGCCGGCGGGGTGAACGGCAACATTGAATTTGAATACGACGAGATGGTCGTTCCCAAGGGATATTCACCCTACAAACTGACTGTTAAAGGTTTGAAAGGCGGCCATTCCGGGTTGGATATCAACCTTGGCCGTGGGAATGCCAACAAATTATTGGTCCGTTTTCTGAAATATGCTACCCGCGAAATGGATGTCCGTCTGGCGGAGATCAATGGAGGAGGAATGCGCAATGCAATCCCTCGCGAGGCTTATGCAGTGGTCGTTGTGCCAACCGAAGCTGTGAACGAATTTCTGACAGCAGTGGCGAAGTACGTGTCGATTTATAAAGCTGAACTGAGTGTTACGGAGCCCAATCTAAGCTTTGCAGCTGAAGAGACAGCGAAACCCAAATCATTGATTGACGAGCGGGTTCAGGACGATCTGATTGATTCGGTTTACGCGTGTCCGAACGGGGCTATCCGGATGAGCGACAGCATGCCCGGATTAGTAGAAACATCAACCAACCTGGCTACCGTGAAATCAGAGAATGGCGTTATCTTTGTTAAGTGTCTGTTGCGCAGCTCGGTAGATTCTGCAAAAGATGATCTTTGTGAACAGGTCGAAAGTGTTTTCTCCCTGGCAGGGGCGATGGTCCGGTTTGATGGAGCTTACCCTGGATGGAAACCCAATATGGATTCAGCGATCCTTAAACAGATGAAAAAAATTTATGAAAATAAATTTGGTAAAGTACCCGAAGTCAAGGCAATCCATGCAGGTCTGGAATGTGCGATTTTAGGGTCGATTTATCCGCATTGGGATATGATCTCTTTTGGGCCAACCATGCGTTTCCCGCATTCACCGGATGAGAAAGTTAACATCCGGACTGTTCTGAAATTCTGGGATTTTTTGGTTGAAATACTAAAAAATGCCCCATTGAAATAGAGAAGTTCAAAATATCAAATCTTCCAACCGCAGAAAGATAATTGTTGGGAGTACCATCTGGCCATTAAAATTATAAATATGCTAAACCCGGTTTTGTGACAAGCACTACCGGGTTTTTTTTCGGATTTAAAGTTTAATTTTGGACTATAGATACACTTTTAATTATTCGAACGGTTGTTTTCAAAGAAATAATAATCTTTCAATTAAGACATTGTAAATGGGGAGGCGATTACTTATTCTTTTTTTTCTCGGATTAGTCCTGCATCAGCTCTCTTTTGCAGAGGTTAAAAAAATTGGAACGCCATTTATCAGGAATTTTCCCAAAAGAGAGTACAAAGCAGGTACACAGAACTGGGCGATCGCGCAGGACAAACTGGGCTTCATCTATTTTGCCAACAATGAAGGTTTGCTGATGTACGATGGAAACCAGTGGATAATCCACAAAATGCCAAACTCCTCAATCGTGAGGGCTTTATTTGTGGACAAAAGCGGGGAAATTTATGTCGGTGCATACAATGAATTGGGCAAGATGGTCAGTCTCCCAAATGGGAAAATGGTTTTTAAATCTTTAAAAAAATATATACCAGCAGCTTATCAGAATTTCGATGACATCTGGAGTATATTTTCCTATGAGAATAAAATCATTTTTCAAACCTACAATTGTGCTTTTGTTTGTTCAAACGACACAAACATTACTGTCCTAAAAGCGCCGATAAGGTTCCATCATGCTTTTAAAGTAAACGACCGGCTTTTTTTCAACGATATAAATGCCGGTTTGTTCGAATATGACGGGAAAAACCTTTCTCCGTTACCGGGATGTGAACGGCTTAAGGGACTTCAGATTTGGTCGATGATGCCCATTTTTGGAACAAACGACCTGATGATTGGTACATTAAATGACGGAATGTTTCGCTACAATGGGAAAAAAGTAGAGGAATGGGGTGGGGCTGTCAATGAATTTCTGAAGAAAAATCAAATATTTTGCGCTTCAACCATACGGGACCAATATTATGTTGTTGGCACGGTTCAGAATGGGGTTATCGTGATGGATAGAAACGGCAACATTGTACAGCATTATCACAAAAAGAACGGATTACAAAATAATACCATTCTAAGCCTTTTTACTGACCGGTCGGATAACTTGTGGCTGGGGCTCGACAATGGGGTTGATTATGTAAATATTAATTCACCGATCACTTTTTTGCAGAATGCGGATGGGATAGGTGCCGGTTATGTTGCAATTGCCAAAGACGGTAAACTTTATTTGGGTACCAACCAGGGACTTTTTGTAACCGACTGGCAGGGGGAAGGTCAGATTAGCAATTTGAAGTTGATACAAGGGACCTTAGGACAAGTGTGGTCGCTTGAAATCATAGACGGTGAATTGCTTTGCGGACACAACAACGGAACTTTTCTTATTGAAGGTGAAAGGGCAACCTGTATAGATCAAACTCCCGGAGGTTGGAAGTACATGCAACTAAAAAATCACCCCGGTTTTTTGATCGGTGGCACTTATAGTGGTCTCACATTATTTAAGAAAGAGGGCAGACACTGGCATTTTATTAAACATATCAAAGGTTTCAACGAGTCTTTCAGGGTATTTGAAGAGGATGAAAATGGGGATATTTGGATGAGCCATGGATTTAAAGGGATTTTTAAAATAAGCCTGAACAATGAACTGGATTCCGTGATCTCGTCCCGTTTTTACACATCGAAAGATGGTTTGCCAACCAATTACAACCTAAATGTATATAAGATTAAGAATAGAATTGTATTTACTTCAAAACAAGGTGTTTACGAGTATAATGCACAGAGTGATAAATTTGAAAAGTCCGTATTTTTTAATCATTTACTGCAACCCGTCACAGATATTTCCTATCTTAAAGAGGATAAAAAAGGTAATATCTGGTACATTGCATGGTTTAATTCCGTTAACAGGGCAGGGGTATTTAAATTGCAGGAAGATCTCAGGTATCAACATGTCACCTCTCCTTTTGCCATCCTTGCCGGAAAATTTATCAGCGGTTTTGAATCGGTCTATGAATTCTCAGATGAACACTATTTTATTGGGACAGAAGATGGTTTTGCCCATTATGATCCCAAAATTGAACCGATCATCAACCCTGAGTTCTCAACTTATATAACCAGGGCAATCGCTTCGCATGTCGATAGCACCTTTTATTTTGGTAATAATTATGCTGAAAGGTACAACGTGAAAGATAAACAGTTTAACTTTCCCTATAAAAGAAATGCCTTTAGGTTTTACTATACTTCTCCGACTTACGATAACCCGGGAAATATTGAATACAGCTACAAATTATCAGGTTTTACGGAAAACTGGTCTGAATGGAGCAATTCCTTTACCAATGAATATACCAATTTGCCGGAAGGCGATTTTGTTTTTATGGTCAAAGCCAGAAATCTGTTGGGTGTTGAAAGTCTGACTGATCAGATCGCATTCAGTGTTCTTCCCCCCTGGTATAAAACCCTGTTTGCGTACGTAATTTATTTCTTTTTGCTACTTCTTGCCTCACTTGTTGCAATCTGGGTAATCTATTTGAGAATTGAAGTATCCAAAAGGAAAGACCGGTTAAAACATTTGCAGGCTTATAGACAGAAAGAACAGGAATACTTACGGAATGCCCTGATAGACGAAAAGAAGATCATAAATCTTCAAAACGAGAAATTGAAAGCTGAAATGATCCACCGGGATAAAGAACTTGCCAATCAGACGATGGACCTGATCCGTAAAAATCAATTTTTACTTAACATCAAAGAAGAGTTGTTAAAATTAAAAAGGCCTAACAACGAATTTGCTTTGAATGATAAAATTTCTTCACTCATCGTTAAAATAGACAGGGATATTGACCACAATAAACAATGGGAGATCTTTGAATCTGCATTTGACGAAGTGCATGAAGATTTTTTAAATCGTTTGAAAATAGCTTACCCGAATTTAACCCCCAAAGAACTCCGCTTGTGTGCTTACCTTCGCCTTAATATTTCTTCCAAGGAAATCGCCCCATTGATGAATATCTCCGTCAGAGGTGTTGAAATTTGCAGGTACAGGGTACGGAAAAAGTTAAATATTGACCGTGATACCAACATGACCAGTTTTATCATTAATTTTTAAGTTTGATGAAATACAATTATTTAACATTGCTCCTTTTGATGTAATAAGATATTTTTAAATTTAATTGTTAATA
>JAMDDG010000030.1 GCA_023488865.1 Bacteroidota bacterium
AAACCGGAGGTATTCTTTCATGGTTTTACCCAAAACCACTTTGTTGGCATCATAATATTTGAATGCCATTGGATTTTTTGATTGCGGTCCTTCGTACTTAATCTGGTCGATACCGGGAAAGTACGCTTTGTTTCCTTTAAAAGCTGTCATGAGGTTTGAATTTTTAATTGTTTGTTCAGTAGGTGTTTCCAATTTTGATAGGCTTCTTCATATTGTTCCTTTTTGGAAATGTCGGGATGAACGGTTTCCCGTTTTTGCAGTCCGGCAAATGCTTCTTTGGCTGAGGCATAATATCCCGATCCGATCCCTGCGCCGCGGGCAGCGCCGACGGAGCCATCGGTGTCGTACAATTCAATGCTGGCGCCTGACACGCCTGCCAGCGTTTCCCGGAATACCGGACTGAGGAACATGTTTGCTTTGCCTGCGCGGATTACTTTGGCATGGATGCCGATCCCTTCCATAATTTCCATTCCGTATTTGAAAGAGAAGACAATCCCCTCCTGTGCCGCGCGGAAAAGGTGGGCATCGGTATGGGTATTGAAACCGAGACCTGAAATTTGTGCCCCTGTATTGATATTCTGAAGCACACGTTCTGCCCCGTTCCCGAATGGAAGAAAACTCAAACCTTCGGATCCGATGGCTACCGTGGCTGCTTTGTCGTTCATCTCCTGGTAAGAGAAGGCTTTATTCCCGACATATTTGTTGAGCCAGGAATTCAGGATGCCGGTACCGTTGATGCAAAGCAACACGCCCAGGCGGGTGGCGTCGCTGGTATGGTTGACGTGCGCGAAAGTGTTTACCCGTGAAAGCGGATCGTATTTTACTTCGCCGCTGACCCCGTAAACAACCCCGGAGGTTCCAGCGGTGGCAGCTATTTCACCCGGGTTCAATACATTCAGCGATAGCGCGTTGTTGGGCTGGTCGCCGGCACGGTAACTGATTTTGATCCCTTCGGACAACCCAAGTTCAGCGGCTGCTTCGGCATTTACTACTGACTGTACAGAAAAAGTTGGGACAATTTCCGGGATCATGGAACGGTCGAAGCCATAATAGTTTAGCAGGCTTTCTGCCAAGGAATTCTCTTTGAAATTCCACAGAATACCTTCCGACAAGCCTCCGACCGTCGTTTTGATCTCTCCCGAGAGCTTCATGGCAATGTAATCGCCCGGTAACATGATTTTGTCGATACGGCTGTACAATTCCGGTTCGTTCTCTTTGACCCATTTGAGTTTGGAGGCGGTGAAGTTGCCGGGTGAGTTCAGAAAGCCGGAGAGGCATGCCTCTTCTCCCAGATCCGCGAAAGCTTTGTTTCCGTAAACCGCTGCGCGTGAGTCGCACCAGATAATGGAGGGGCGCAGCACCTTCCGGTTTTTATCCACGGCGACCAATCCGTGCATCTGATAAGAGATACCGATGGAATCAATGGTTTTGGGTGCAACTTTCGATGCAGCCAGCACCTCGTGAATCGCCAATTTTAGATTTTCCCACCACAACTCGGGCGCCTGTTCGGCCCATCCCGGTTGTAAAGCAGTGATTTTCATCTCCTGTTTCGGATAAAAAGCGGAAGCCAGGCACTTCCCGGTAGGCCCGTCAACGATAGATGCCTTCACCGATGAACTTCCGATGTCAATTCCTAAAAGATACATAGCGGTATGATATTTAAATTGAATGTTTTATCTGTTCTGTTGTATTCTGATGCTTTACAAGGATTCACGGATAATCAGTTCCGTAGGTACAAGAAAATCAAGCTTTTCATTGGCTACCGCAAATTCTGCCGCTTTCTTTCCCATTAATTTGAAATCGGTTGAAATGACCGTGATCCCGTCTGATACAAATTTTTTCATCGGCGTGTCGTTGTAGGAAAGGATGCCAAAGTCTTCCCTAAGTTTGAACTTTTTCCGGTTGGCTTGTTCCAGAATGGCTGCCAGATCAATATCTTCAAAAACCATATAGACTTTCCCTACTTTGAGGTCCAGCTCGTCTGTATTGTATAGAACGCTGAATTTTAGGTTGTTGTCTGTACAGAATCTATTGACGTTTTCAACAGATTCGAATGGATGAAAGGTATATTCCGGATAGACACAGACTACTTCGTCGTATTTTCTGAACAGATGCCATCCGGATACGAGACATCGGTAGACGGACGCGCCAAAATCCTGGTAAACCTTTGCCTGCCCGTTCCGGGCGTGAATGGACCAGTCTATCAAGAGCAGCTTGTCCGGGTCGATTTCACCGATGATCCCGGGGACTTCAGGGTGATCGAAGTTCATGATGATATAGGAACTGAACTTCCCGTTGCTGTTGTGTATGATGGATTTAAAGAGATCGAAATTGTAATGGTGAAAGTTGATATCGACCAGGGTATTTTTGGGCAGGTTTTGCTTGAACGAATTGTAAAGCACCTCTTTGTAAGCCTTGAAAGTATCCAGAAAAAGAAATACCTGCTTTTGGGAGTGGATCACAAAATAACCTTTGTTTGGAATGGACTCAACGATCCCTCTTCTTTTTAACTCGTGATAGCTCTTGAAGACCGTGTCGCGCGAAAGCCCGGATTCTTTCATGATATCGTTCACCGAAGGCAATGGGTCGCCTTCCCTGAGCATTTTGAGATTGATGGAACGGATCAGTGCATCAACAAGCTGCTGCACCTTTGAAATTCCTGAGTTTAAATTGGGTTTGAAGCTAAATTTTTGCATTTACAGGCTTAAATTCATCTGTTCTGATCCGTTCTGCAAATATAAATTTATAATGATGAAACAAGATTGAAAAATTTATGTTGTTCAACAGCTAATTAGTTTGATGGAATTTTCATCCTGGAAATAAAAATTTAAATAGTATTTTGTACTTTTAATTTTTTATTATATTTGAAAAGATTAAACCAAAGAATTATGAAGAAATTTCCTTGCATTCGACTCCTGTTTTTCATCTTTTTGATGAATTTCGCCCATACCGGGGTATCCCAGAATCGCATCGTTGTTCACGCAGACCAACCCGGCGCTAAAATTGACAAGGCCATCTATGGTCAGTTTGCCGAACACCTGGGGCATTGTATTTATGGAGGAATTTATGTCGGGGAGAATTCTGAAATACCTAATATCAAAGGTTTTCGTTCGGACGTGGTTGCCGCTTTGAAAGATTTGAGCGTGCCCCTGGTGCGCTGGCCAGGAGGCTGTTTTGCCGATACCTACCACTGGAAAGACGGGATTGGGCCCAAATCGGAGCGTCCCTCTATCGTGAATGTCCATTGGGGCGGAGTGACCGAAGACAACAGTTTTGGAACGCATGAATTTCTTGATTTCTGCGAACTGATCGGTGCTGACGCATACATTAACCTGAATGTGGGAAGCGGCACCATCCGGGAAGCTGCCGAGTGGATTGAGTATGTCACCTCTTCGAACGAAAGTCCGATGACCAAGTTGCGCAAGCAAAATGGCCGCGAAAAGCCCTGGAATGTGAAATACTGGGCCGTTGGAAACGAAACCTGGGGATGCGGTGGCAATATGCGTCCGGAATATTACGCAGACATTTACCGTAATTATTCCTCATTTATGCGTGCTCCCGGCATCTTCAAAATTGCCAGCGGGGCAAACGTGGAGGATTACAAATGGACCGAAGTGCTGATGCGCGAAGCAGGCAGGATGATGAACGGACTCTCTTTGCACTATTATACGGTTCCCAACAATTGGCAAAAGAAGGGTTCAGCAACCGATTTTGATGAAGCAAAATGGTTTGTCACCCTTCAGAAAACATTGAAAATGGAAGAATTAGTCACCAAACATTCGGCCATTATGGACCAGTTTGATCCGAAAAAGCGGGTTGGATTGTTAGTCGACGAGTGGGGATGCTGGTACGATGTGGAACCGGGCACCAATCCCGGGTTTCTGTACCAGCAGAATTCGCTGCGCGATGCCCTGGTTGCCGGTATCAACCTGAATATCTTTAACAACCATGCCGACAGGGTGCGGATGAGCAACATTGCCCAGATGATCAATGTCTTGCAATCGGTTATCCTGACGAAGGACAAAGAGATAGTTTTAACTCCGACTTACTATGTTTTCAAGATGTACAAAGTACACCAGGATGCAACAGCGCTGCCCGTTGAGATAAAATGCAATCAATATACGTTTGGCTCACAATCTATTGATGCCGTTAATTGCTCTGCCTCAGTTAAGAATGGGGTGGTGAGCATCACGCTTTGTAACCTGGATCCGAATCAATCACAGGAGATCAGTTTCGACGTACCCGGATTCAATTTGTCAAAAGTATCCGGTAAAATTGTTACGGCCAACAAAATCAATGCCTACAACGATTTCGGGAAAAAGGAGGAGGTCTCTTTGGCCGATTTCAATGGAGCCAAAATCAACAAAGGTAAAATTGAAACGGTTTTGCCGTCTAAGTCGGTTGTTTTGATACAGTTGCAATAGTATTTTCGAACAAGTGGCGGGATGATTAAGAATCATCTAACTTTTGTTTCCCTCGTTTTTTCTTCTATCGCACCGTGTTGAGTGGTATGTTCCAAAATGGAACTAACCACTTCTTCCTTCAATACTCCTGTTTCAAAAATATTTTTAAGGTGCTTGGTAACGGCTGGTCTTTGCACCCCAAAAATTTCAGCAATTTTTTGTTGTGTTAGCCAGATGGTTTCGTTCTGCAAATAAATTTCCACTTTCACTTTGCCATTGGGCGTATAAGGAACTTATATTTTCAGCTCGTTCTGTTTTGCTAATGCCGTCTATCGGATGAAAATCTGCTAAAACTCAAAGTTATCATTCGATTGCACCCCTTGAGTGTAAGCTGGTAAATAGTATTTATCGTCCTTGTATTTCGGATCAATATCCCGAAATACAAATATTTTTGAGCGTCAGGTCGTTCAGTTTTAATTAAGCGCAGCCCGGAAACCGGAAGGTTTCATTTTGTTGAATCTGGTTCATTTAATTTCTTTATGGCTTTGTCGAAATCACTTTCATACAACTGGTCCTGCGCAATGCGATATTTCTCAAACTCAGTTTCAGCAAAAGCTTTTGCAATCTCTGCGGAAATAAGGCCTGGGTTATCGAGAATATCACGTTGGTTGAACTGCAAAAACGCATTGAGTTTCTGCACCCAATCATTCATGCTCATAGGTATGCCTCGTTCTGCTTGGTCCTCAGCATAGTCGAGGTACATGGTAATAAATCGGTCGAGGGATATTAATTCTTGTTCTTTCAAATAATTTTTGGCAATTGAAACATCTGTTTTGATAATTTTTCCATCGGGTGCATTTTTCCAGGAAGTTAAACCCATGTGCTCTTTTTCTGCATTTGCTCTGTTCATTATTACTTCGGCAGCCGTTTGACCATGTATCGCATAATGCAATTTGTTTTGAACAGAAGCAAAGAATTTTTTTGTGGTAGTAGCATCTTTACTGTAATCCATTGCCGTAACATAGATGTCGGTAATTTTTTGGTAAAAAGCACGCTCGCTTGCCCTTATTTCGCGGATTTCGGCCAATAAATCGTCGAAATACTTTTTACTAAAGAAAGCTCCGTTTTTCAATCGTTCTTTATCGAGTACATAGCCACGAATGGCGAAATCGCGTAATATATTGGTTGCCCATTGTCGGAACTGGGTTGCTCGTTCGGAATTAACCCGATACCCAACAGAGATAATGGCATCGAGATTGTAAAATTGAGTGTTGTAGTTTTTGCCATCGGCGGCAGTTATCCGGAATCTCCGGATAACTGAACTGACTTCCAATTCATGGGAATTAAAAATATTTATTAAATGTTCACTAATCGTCCGGACATCAACCTCAAAAAGCACGGCAAGCAACTTTTGGGTAAGCCATACGGTTTCATCTTCAATTCGCACATCAATGGTGCTTTCGCCTGCCTGTTTGGTGAAAACCAGAAACTCGGCTGTACTGTTGCGTATTTGAGTTTTTTTAGTCATACTTCAATCCTCCCAATTGCTTATTAATTTCAGCTTCTAATGTGCGCTAATCGGCCAAAAGTGTATTTAAATTGGCCTTAAAACCGTTCATTTTGCTTTCAAAATCTTCAGTATTAATTCCAGAATGCTCAATCGTTATTCTCCTGGTTCCCATGGCTGGTGCATTTTTGCAATCTGCATCTTTTAACTGTGGATCTGTATCCGCTCAAAGAGTTTAACCAAAACTATTTCAACCAAGCCTTTATCTTTGGAATAATATCGAACGATTGGATTTGAACCAATCTGATTGGGATAGTAAATCCTTGACCAGCTGGTATGCGTAGAAAATAAGAAAATTAGTCTCTTCATATAAGTTTTAACACATTTTACTCTCTATCATTCTTATCAAGCACCAAATCCGCTTCCTTCCTAAATCTTCTGTCTTTTAAATATCGGTCAAACAATCTAACCGATCGAATGATTTGCCTCTTATTTTTATGCTTTTCTTTTAGCAGGGCATTGTAAGAACCGACAATAACATTTAGAGCTTTATCATTGCGATATCGATATTCATCATCTTTAATCCTGAAGATCTTTACATTACCTAATAAATCAATACATTGAACCGGATATTTTGCAGTGCATTTAAACAAATATTCAAAAAAATAGTACGGATTATTTCTGCAAACAGGTGCGTTAGAGTAGCGTTTTATCGAAGGTAAAAGTGCTTCGAATTTATCTGGAGAAAGACGTAAAAATAAGTGAGAATATTCATCTGACACTGCTTTTGATTCGTCATTTAAGAAACGATTGAAAAGTTGAAGGCACTTTTTTTGGATCGAGCTATTTTCATGAAACATGTTCGTTTCGGCTACATGAATCATTTTGACTCTTGCTTTGTCTGACATTTGAAGAAGTTCGTCTAATAGCTCTTTTGACTCATTAATATCTTCCAACCATGTAACAGCCAATAGCACAGCGGTATCTTCATGTAATGATTCATATTTCATTAATCTCCTAAAATATGGAATCATCTCTTTATAAAAACTTCTCTTATAGTAACCTGCACTCCATAGAGAAGTTTTAAGTAACTGCTCGCTGCTAGTATTGACCAATTTATTAAATACACCAAATGATCGGTGCAAGTCATAATGATTTAGACAGGCTAAGCGGAATAAAACACAAGCCTTAGCGCTGTCCATTTGATCTTCTGTGACTCTTATTACCGTTTCAAAGATTCTATCTGCATATTCTGGCTTAAATGTAATTTGAATAAGTTTTAGAATTGCAGAACCTCTTGTCGAATTAATGCCATCAAAAATGAGGTCATTCGGATTGTTAATTTGATCAGGATATTTCCCATACAATGCAGCATGGACAATAAACTCAAAAATTTCATTGTCCATGTATTCATTTTCGATAAAGTAATCTATAATCCAGATTATTTCAGAGATGTTATGATCCGTAACTTTTCTATACTGAATTGTCTTATGAACAATTGTTTTCACCTTATTGAAATTATACTTTTGCTCTACCAATCCACGTAGTCCATGAATAATATAGGTAATGTCAATACTATTAACATAGATAATTTCTTCTATAAAATCTGCAAAAAAATCAGGACGTTTTTTTACTTCAACTTCAAATGCTCGGGCATGTTCATTGATACCACCTTTTGAACTCACAAAATCTCGCTGCTCATCCCTAGTATATTTTAGAAAACTTTCTTTCCATTGATTTATGCCCATATGTTCATACGCCTTAGCATTTAACGGAGGGCCCACTATATGAGCGCACACAGAATGAGGCTCAACATCGCGGACATCTTTATATTTCCTTTTGCATTCCTGATACTTTTTAAATAGCTCCTGCTGTTGCTTAATTTGATTTTCAGATATTGAAGAGAGATATTTGAATAGAAGGTGATTATATAAAAACACACCCTTTTTATGCTCGGATTCAGAGCCAACTGTCAAATAATACTCTCTTGAGTACCGGATAGTTAAAAGAATGGTATTGATTTGATTCTTTTGCTTTTGAGAGAAAAAAGGATAAGATTCCCCAAGTAATTTCCTCAAATAATAATGCCAAGAATTGTCGTTGCTCAATAAGTTTCTTTGATGAAAATCATCAAAAAGAGTGAAAATTGTGTCAATGTATTTCTCCGTATTTGAAATTAGTCCAAACATCATTAAACGAACAATGGATTCATAATTACTATTTAGATTACTGAATATAAATTCATTAAAGACTGGAGAGGTCTCTTTTCCTAAAGTTTGTAATTCTTTTCCCAATCTTTGAAATAAAAATCTATAATCATCCTCCTTCTCATCAAATTTTGAATCATGGAACGCATGATCCAAAATTAATTCATGAGGGTAATATTGTACATTGTATTCAGATTTCTTGATTAGTAGGATTATTATTTCAAAATTCAATTTGAAAGTTTTCACTTGGTTTTGGCGATACAGCTTATCAAATAAATCAGCGTCTGTATGATCAAACTTATAAACAACCCTTAAAATGTCATTCTCTAATGAGGAGATTCTATCAATTAATGATTTTTTAAATCGTGCAAGTACCCAATCAATATCATAAAATAATGCATCCTCCATCATTTTATATGAATTAAATCCATTCTCTTCAAAAGCCAACAAATATTCATCATAGAGTTTAAATGCAAGAGGATTATCCCAAATCTTCAAAAAGTATAAAATCCTCCGTACAAACTCCGGTTTATCTTTAAATTCTTTTTTTGCAATGTAATCCAGAATAATATCTCTTCCTTCCGGGAGCATCTTCAACAATAAGGAACGCCATAGTTGATAATTTCTTTCCTTTAGTAAACCATAAGGTACGTATCCGATTTTCTGAAAGATTAGATCACATTTTTTATTTGCTACAATAACCAATGCCTTGTCAAATCTTCCTTGTGGAACGTTTTCTAAGTCTTCAATTATTCCCTCTGAAATAATGAACTGCAACCATTTATTCGATTGAATTGACTCAATAAATAGGTCTCGATATTTTCTGGATTTGAATATTTTTCTTTTTACAAAATCAAGTTCATCTTCAGTTGGGTTTTGTTCAGATGTCAAAATCTGAATTAAAAGGAGCTGAAAGTGAAATCGAATTCCTCTACTGAACAGGAAACGTGATAACATTTTTATATAATCTCCAGGTTTTGTTTCCCGAAGAAAGCCAAATACCATTTTCACCATTGACCTGATTCCCAAACTTTGCCATTTATTGCGAGTATATTTTAAAATTGAGGCTCCGCTTTCACAGAACTGTCTAGCAAATACGAAATCATAAAATGTCTGATGAAAAAATTGGATAGATGATTTTGAACGGTATAAGATTCCTTCCTTGCACAAATACTCGATTTCTCTGGAATAATCCTCAAAGAAAGATTCAACGGGAATCGTTATCATTTGTTTCTCATGCATTTGAGAAGCAGGAGAATATAAAAATTGTTTTAAATCGTTAGTAGTTAGATTATTTGAATTGTTATGAGTCACAACTTTCTGATTCCACAATTCTTTATATAAATCTACCGTTCCTCTTAATGTGTTTAAATTCAAAGAAGAGGAAAATATTTTCACAAAAGCATTCAAATTATATGGACTTTCCAATAAGCCATATAACAGACCATTGATATTAGGTTGAGGATTTAGTCTTTTTAAGACTGTATTAATTTCATCTCTTGACAGCCTACTTAATGGAAACTTTTTATATTTCTTTAAAAAAAGGAAATCACTATCAGTTTCCAGATCAAATTTCCGAATTGATGCAACTATCCGAATTTCTGGTATTGTTAACAATTGATGAATTAATGTCTGATAGGTCAGCAGATGCTCTCGTTTTCCTGAGAGACTAAGTGAAAGTGCATCTAATTGGTCAATTATTACGACCATTTTACCGTGGTTCTCAATTATAGATTTGGTAATCTTTTCAAAAGAATCACATAATCCAAGTCTTTTCTCTAAGGCTTCTTTATCGTCTGTATAATACTGGTCAGCTTTAATGCCTACATATGAAATCTTCTCCTCTTCAAGCTTACCTAATAAATCCTTAAGGACTACAGATTTTCCAATCCCTGGAGTGCCAACCAGTATTGCTAAAGGATCTTCCTTTTCATTTAGTGGTTCTTTAACCCAATTAAGCAATTGCGATGTTTCTTTTCGATCAATATGCGAGTCAGGAATGCCGTAAAAAAAATTATTATAGTCGAAAAGTAGATGGGAAGAAGCCTTAATATTTCTTTGAATTTCGTCAATTGGAATTTCTGATATTAGCGACTGTTCCTTTTGTTCTTTTATTTTCTTAACACTAAAATGCTTAATTATAATGTTTTGATTGTAATTATGATTAAGCCAGAGATCAATTATTGAAGAATCAATCTTTTTCACTTTCAATTTTGAAAGAATATCTTTGACATCTTCGGTGTTACCAATAAATTTAGCGTCAATCTTTTTAAACTCTTTTCTGACCGAATAAATCCATTTATCAATTTGTTGCTCATGAGATATATATTTCTTTATATTTTCTAAAAAGGTAATAGAATCTTCTTTAAACCCACTGGAGACAGCAAAATAATAAGTAAATGTATCAATATCATCGATCAGACTTGAATCAATATTATAATGAAGAATGAATTTTATAATCTCTTTAACACATTCGTCTTTGGAAAATTTATAGGTGTTGTTTTTTGTATGTTTGCATTGGATTAATCCTTTTGATTTCCCCTTTTTAAATAACAAAATATCTCTTCCTCTGTCACCTGGTTTATTGAGCCAACCAACAGAATCAAAGTTTTGGTTTAGTTCCCCATTTCCATGCTCTATTTCTTGTAGCGATATTTGATAAAGTAACTCTTCAAATTTGTTTGGCGATAATTCAAAATATGGGTATGACATCCCTTCAAAGGCAAATGGTTTCAGAGATATTGAATTCGTGCAGTTAATATCTGTCTCCAGCATTGATAGATTTTTTATTTTTTGATAAATTTATCAAAAATAATTGGAGAAAAGGTTCAAATACAATAGTCTTAGTTAAGACCACATAGTGGTGAACTGCCTATTGATTACGTGAATTGAAGTTTAAACAGCTGAGAAACCGCCACACCTACATGGCTGAATGGTCAATTAGGCAATCAGTGCCATCAACAGCAAAGGCCAATCAAATTCATCGATTGGCCTTGTGCATTTGTTGGGATAGCTTACAAAAAGCCACTCGGAATTTAATAATTATTTGAATTAAACAGGATTAGCCACCGGGGTTACCGGCACTGCCTTGCCCCGCCCTACGTAATCGACGATAATCCGGGCATTCCGGTAGGCATTGAAAAAGTCGGGCTGGCTAAACTGGAAGGGTTCTACCAGCGCATCTATTCGCTCCTTCAACAGTTTATCCTGGGCTTTGAATACTCCGTCAATATTCTCTGTTGAAACCTTTGAGAAGTTGATGGCCACCCTGCGTTTGGGTTCAAAAGACTATTTTTTATCGCCAATGCACTTCCTGTGACTGCCATTTCACTTCCGGCGACGTTCAAAGGGCTTCCGGTGACCGTCAGAGGTCATCCGGCGACGTTCAGTGCACGTCCGGTTACCGTTAGAGGACGTCCGGTGATGTTCAGAGCACATCCGGTTACTGTCATTTCGTATCCGGTGATGTTTAAAGGGCTTCCGGTTACTGAAATCGGACATCTTGCAGCAAATCCCGGATCACGTATATTCCCATATTCAGGATCAAATCCCAAAGGCTAAAATCATTTTTTAATTATCTTTGTGCCTGGTACTACAGCCCTTTGATCCTTCAACCCCTTCGACCCTTCGGCTTCAGGGACCACACGCTCAGGGACCGTATTCCAAAATCGAAAATCGAAAATATCTTTCTTACCATGAACGATCTCTTATCCAAATTATCCGAATGCGTTGAGTTCGGCAAAATTAACCTCGCATCTCCCTATCCGCCGCAAATGAAAGGGCAGGAGGGCGCCGATGAAATCACCCGCAAGGCGCTGGATGAGGGCGTTACCCCTCAGGATATACTGACAAACGGACTGATGCCCGGCATGGAAAAGGTGGGGATCAAGTTCCGTGAAAACAAAGTATTTGTCCCTCAGGTACTCATGTCGGCCAAAGCCATGAGCACCGCGATGCTTCATTTGAAACCCTATTTTGTCACCGGGGAAGTCAAACAAAAAGGCACCTTTATCCTGGGTACTGTGTCTGGTGATTTACATGATATTGGTAAAAACCTGGTTTCCATGATGCTCGAAGGGTCGAAGGGGTTGAAGGATGACCTGGGAACCGACGTCGGGTCAGAAAAATTTATTAATGCATTGAAAGAACATCCGGGGGCTACCGTCGGACTTTCCGCCTTGCTTACGACGACGATGGGCAACATGGAAAAGATTACCAAAGATATCAAGGCCGCTGTACCCGGCGTAACGGTTACGATCGGAGGGGCGCCGGTCAACAATGATTTTTGCCGGAAAATCGGCGCAGATCACTATTCTCCCGACCCGCAGGGGGTGGTCGAATTTTTGAACAGCAAGTTAGCATCATAGCGTATGGGAACGATTGTATCTGAATTAAAAAAAGGAAAAGTCCTGGTGTCGGATGGCGCCTGGGGTACTTATCTACAGCAAAAAGGGCTGAAACCCGGCGAATGCCCCGAGGAGTGGAACATTTCCAGACCGGATGATGTACTGGATATCGCCCGAAGTTATTTTGAGGCCGGCTCGGACATGGTCGAAACCAACAGCTTCGGCGGAAGCCGCTTTAAACTGGCAAACTATGGCTTTGCAGACAAAGTTTACGCTTTCAATAAAGCTGCCGCCGAAATCAGTCGCAAAGCTGCCGGACCCGATCGTTTTGTTTTGGGTTCCGTCGGCCCTACCGGGAAGCTGCTACTCATGGAGGAGGTGACCGAAGCGGAGCTTTACGGTGCTTTCAAAGAGCAGTCCATGGCACTGGAAGCCGGTGGCGTTAATGCCATCATGATCGAAACCATGACCGATCTCGAAGAGGCCCGGATAGCTGTAAAAGCGGCCAAAGAGAATACCGGGTGTGAAGTCTTTTGTACCATGACCTTCGAGAAAATTATAGGTGGCGGCTACCGCACCATGATGGGAATTTCTCCTTCCGAGATGGCCGAAACGCTGGTGGAAGCGGGCGCCGATCTGATTGGCACCAACTGCGGAAACGGCATTGAAGACATGATCGGCATGGTGAAAGAAATCAGAAAAGTAAACGCTGAGATACCGGTTCTGGTTCACGCCAACGCCGGAATGCCCCGCTATCTGGATGGAGTAACCACTTTCCCCGAAACACCGGACGATATGGCACGGAGAGTGAAGGAAATTATCGAAGCCGGCGCCAACATCGTGGGCGGCTGTTGCGGCACAACCCCTGACCATATCTGCAAGGTAAGGGAAGTAGTCAAATCCCTGTAAGTCAATGACCATCAAAGAGTACACTTTCAGTTACAAAGATCTGTCCATCGACCTGGCTGGCATTCATACTGCACTCGGCTATCCCGGATCCCCACTACCTGCCCCTTTTGATTCCTACCTGGAAGAAGTTTTGGATTTTGCCTCCCGTCTCACCGAAATCCGGGCTATCTGCCGAATAATTGATCCGGTTCAGTTGGAACCGTCGAAAGGAAGCATCCATGCTGATGGAAGGAGTTTCCTGGTAGGAAAAACTGTTTGCAAAGAGCTGAGAAATAGCGAAAAACTCCTGTTTTTTGTTTGTACAGCCGGAAAATCCATCAGCGATCAATCGGCTAAATTGTTGAAAGGGGACGATCCTGCCAAAGGTTATATTTATGACCAGGTTGGGACCTTTCTCACGGAAGCTGCCGGCGACAGGATGCAGCAACTTGTTCAGGAAGAGTTGGTCGCGAGTGGTGAAAGGATAACCAATCGTTACAGTCCGGGTTATTGCCACTGGGATGTGGCCGATCAGCACCGGCTTTTTTCTTTGTTTCCGCCTGCCCCGTGCGGGGTAACGCTCACGCCATCAGCCCTGATGCATCCGGTTAAATCGATCAGCGGGGTGATCGGCATCGGGAAAGAGGTCACCTACCGTGATTATCCCTGTGCCTTGTGTCAGAGCCTGAACTGCATCTACCGGAAAGTTAATGACGGCAAAGCCGTTCGACATTGATTTTGCCGCATTTCTTTACTTAATATTAATATTCGGGGTATCCAAATATCAAATTGAATAGCTAACTTTGTGACCGTCAAATTAAAAAACATTTCATTATGAACAGAATAGCTGAGGTTGTTAAGCCGGGCGTAGTTACCGGGACCGACTTACAATACATCTTTAAGGTTGCCAAAGCAAATAAGTTTGCCATTCCTTCAGTCAACGTGGTTGGCTCGTCATCTGTCAACGCCGTTATGGAAGCCGCAGTCGCAGCCAATGCACCGGTTATGATCCAGTTTTCCAACGGAGGCGCCATCTTCAATGCAGGCAAAGGATTGAAAATGGATGGTCAGAAAGCCGGTATACTCGGTGCGGTGGCCGGAGCCAAGCACATCCATACTTTAACAGAAGCCTATGGCGTACGTGTGGTACTTCATACTGACCATGCTGCCAAAAAATTACTTCCCTGGATCGATGGTTTGTTAGACGAAAGCGAGAAATATTTCGCACAAACCGGTAAGCCTCTTTTCAGTTCACACATGCTGGACCTTTCGGAAGAGCCTCTTGTAGAAAACATTGAAATCTGCAAACGTTACCTCTCCCGTATGAGCAAAATGGGCATGACCCTCGAAATTGAACTCGGGATCACGGGTGGCGAAGAAGATGGCGTCGACAACAGCGGCGTTGACAACAGTCTGCTTTACACCCAACCTGCCGATGTTTGCTATGCTTACGAAGAATTAAGCAAAATATCCCCCAACTTCACTATTGCCGCTTCGTTCGGTAATGTTCACGGAGTGTACAAACCCGGAAATGTTAAACTGATGCCGGTTATCCTCAAAAATTCACAGGAGTACATCAAAGCCAAATTGGGCCTGAGCGACGAACATCCTGTTAACTTTGTATTCCACGGAGGATCAGGCTCTTCACACGAAGAAATTCGCGAAGCCATCGGTTATGGCGTCATCAAAATGAACATCGATACCGATACCCAATGGGCTTACTGGGATGGAATCCGTCAGTTCGAAGCCAAAAATCACGATTACCTGCAAGGTCAGATTGGCAACCCGGAAGGCGCCGACAAACCCAACAAAAAATTCTACGATCCGCGCGTTTGGATCAGAAAAGGGGAAGAGAGCCTGATTGCCCGTCTGCAAGTGGCTTTTGAAGACCTCAACGCGATCAACAGCTTGTAAAAAAACACAATATTTATTAAAAGGACCGTCCGGGAAACCGTGGCGGTTTTTTTATTGGTATTTTTGCATTACCATGAAGTTGCTGTTTGCATTTGTATTTCTAATCCTACTCCCGGTAGGCATCTATGCCCAAAAAACGACTTCGACCCAAAAGAAAATTGAAGCCTTGTACAACGAAGCATTGACTCTTTCGCAACAAGGTAATTCGTTGAAATCTGTCCAGCGGCTTTACGAAATTTTGAAGCTGGACTCCACCTATTATCTGGCCCGTTTTGCTTTGGCAGACCTAAATCACGAAGCCGGGAAAGCGGAGGAAGAAATCGAAAATTTGGAGAGGGGATTGGCTCATTCGGGAGATTCTTACCCTGCCGGATTTAAGTTTTTGGCGGAAGCGCTCTATAAAAAAGGCGATTACAGCGAGGCGCTAACCCGGATAGAACACTATTCCGCACTAAAAAAAACAATTAATCCAGCAGAACAGCTTTTGCTGGCATCCTGTCAATTTGCAGTGAATGCGGTCAAACATCCGGTTGCCTTTCATCCGGTCGACCCGGGCGATTCAATTAACACCGAAGCCGAAGAATATTGGCCTTCCCTCAATGCCGAAGCGAATGAGCTGGTCTTTACCCGCCTGATAACAAAAGATAAGGAAGGGAAAAAAATAGCCTATCCGCAGGAAGATTTCTACTATTCCCTGTCTGATTCCGGCAGATGGCACAAAGCAAAACCGCTTGGGCCGCCGGTCAATACGGAAGAAAATGAGGGGGCCCAGACTTTATCCGCTGATGGACGGTTGCTGATATTTACCGGGTGCGGCAGGGCCGATGGCATCGGAAGTTGCGACCTCTATATCTCGGTAAATAAAGATGGCAAATGGACCCTGCCTGTCAATATGGGAGAGCCCGTCAACAGTGGCGCATGGGAGTCTCAACCCTCTCTTTCGGCTGACGGGGAAACCCTCTATTTTGTCAGCAGCAGGAAAGGAGGCAAAGGGAACATGGACATCTGGAAAGCTGAAAAAACCGGCGCTTCGCCCGACGGGGTACCTCAGTTTGGCAATGTCACCAATGTTGCTGAATTAAATACTCCCGGCAACGATCTTTCCCCCTTTATTCATGCTGATGGCAAAACATTCTATTTTGCATCGGATGGACGTCCGGGAATGGGAGGAACAGATCTCTTCATGACCCGGTTGGAGAATAACAAATGGACAGAGCCGGTTAACCTGGGCTATCCGATCAACACTTTCCGGAATGAAGAAGGCCTGACCGTCGAAATAGGAGGCGAAAAAGCTTGGTTTACTTCCAATCGCAATCCTGGCCATGGCCGTGATATCTTTTATTTTACCTTATCTGATTCGTTGCGGCCCGATCCGGTCTCCTACCTGAAAGGATTTGTAGTAGATGCCCTGACCGGGAAAAAGCTGAAAGCAAACATTGTGCTTTCTAATCTTAAGACAAATAAGGTAGTCAGGAGTATTTCCCAGGAGGAAAATGAAGGTGACTTCCTGGTTTGCCTGCCATCCGGCAATAATTATGGATTAAATATCACCCGAAAGGGATATCTTTTTTCATCTGAAAACCTTTCATTGGTAGATGGTTATACAAAAAACAGACCCAGGGAGATCACCATCCGGCTTCAACCTGTCGTGGCAGGTACTTTTACTACGCTAAAAAATATTTTCTTTGAGACCAATTCCTGGCAACTCAGGGAAGAATCGCAAACCCAGCTGGATGAAATGGTTCAATTTATGAAACAAAATCCGGGAATTGTGATGGAGCTTGTTGGGCATACCGACCGGGTTGGCACCGAGAGCTACAACCTTGAATTATCCAAAAAACGGGCGGAGACAGTTGCATCAGAGTTGGTGAAAAGAGGGATTGAGCCCTACCGGATCAAGAGCAGGGGTGCCGGATTTTCTGTACCCGTTGGGGATAATGCAACCGAAGAGGGCAGAAGCGCCAACCGCAGAACCGAATTTTGGATCAAAGAGGTGAAAAACGAATAACGAAAAATGAAAAATTTTAATCACATTCTCCTTCCATTTTTGAATAAATGGCAATTCGTTTCCAAAGTATTTGCTGTTTTGTTGGGACTTACACTACTAATTTCCGGATGTTCGGTTGAATCTAAGCTGAACAGAAGTTACAAAGGAAAATCTTTCACGGAGGTAATAGATAAAATGGGCGCCCCAACCAATATTGAGAATTTGGTCGGGGGTGGAACCATCCGAAGCTATGTAAATAAAAAGATGTTGCGTGAAACGCCGATCAATACGGGTCATTTTCAATACGATGAGTTTAACAGTCCCAAAGTGCTCCGGACAGAAATAACCCAATTTTTCGTAGACCCTTCCGGGAAAGTAAAGGAAATCAAATACAGTTGCGAATACAGCAGGTAAGCGGAAATTCCTTTTTTCCGGACTGAGATGAGGAGCTTTTATTTTTTTTTATACATTTGCACACGCAAAAAAAGTTCTGCCCAGATGGTGAAATTGGTAGACACGCCAGCTTGAGGGGCTGGTGCCGGTTACGGTGTGCAAGTTCGAGTCTTGTTCTGGGCACTGATCAAAAAAGGCAATTGATATTCAGTCGGTTGCCTTTTCTGTTTTATGTAAATAAAGAACTGTCATGCAACTTCTCAAAAAAATATTGTAATTTTGCAGGTCTTTAAAAATGCGGGCAAAAGGTTACATCGAAAAGTGGCTGCTTTGAAGTTGCTGATGGACTGGACCTGGCATGATTCTTGCAAAAAGATACAACTTTATAGATTAACAATTTTATTATGGCAGGTACCGAACTATTCGGACAGGAAGAGCGGAAAGAGGTAATGGATGTTCTCGAAACAGGCATACTTTTTCGCTACAATCACGATGCTCAACGAAACGGCGTTTACAAAGCCAAAATTTTTGAACAGGAATTCAGCAACTACCTTGGAATAAAACATACTCATTTTTGTGCCAGCGGCACGGCAGCTGACTCAATCTCGCTGGCTTCCTGCGGGATAGGGTATGGGGATGAAGTCATTGTTCCTCCGTATGGGTTCATTGCACCCATTGAAGCAGTTATGTTGGCAGGGGCTATTCCGGTTTTTGCCGAAATTGACGAAACCTTGTGCTTGAGTCCCGAAGGGATTGAAAAGGTAATTACCCCGCGGACCAAAGCTGTTTTGTTGATCCAGGTGTTTGGTTCTATGGGCAAGATGGATGAGATACTCGCAGTTTGCGCAAAGCACAACCTTATTTTAGTGGAAGATGCCGCTCCGGCGCTTGGCGGAAGTTACAAAGGGAAAATGTTAGGCAATTTTGGCAAAATGTCGGCGTTCTCCTTCGATTTTTATAAAATTATTACCGCCGGCGAAGGCGGCGCAGTGGCAACCAACGATGACGAATTGTACGAGCGGGCACACAAATATTCTGATCATGGTCACGACCATATTGGAGAAGTGAGAGGCGCCGAACAGCATCCGATCCTTGGTTACAACTACCGTGGATCTGAACTTGGAGCAGCTGTCGTATTGGCACAATTGCGTAAGTTGCCCTACATGATTGAAAAACAGAAAGCCCATCAACAGATATTGAAACAGGTACTTCGGGAGTTTCCTGAAGTGAAACTGAGACTGGTCCCGGATGAAAATGGGGATTCGGCCACTTTCCTCTCTTTCTTTTTGCCCGACAACGAGAAAGCGGTACGGACTTTTGAGGAGTTCCAGAAAGAAGGATTGAGCGCTTCTTATTGGTACCGGAATAATTTCCACTACCATCGCCAATGGGGACATTTGAAGGAGTTGAAGTCCATCTTCAACCTTCCGGTGATGAAAATCAACAATGTTCCAGACTACCGTAAATTAGCGGTGCCTCAGTCGGATGCAATCATGCAACGGCTGATGATGACCCAGATCATGGTCAACTGGAGCGAGGAGGAATTGAATATGCTGGCTTCCAAAATGAGGTCAGCACTTAAAAATGCGCTTAAATAAAAAAATATGTTTAGAAATTATAAAGCTATAGGACGTATCCTTTACGGAAGAAATAGTTTTGACCAGTTAGATGATCTGTTGGGGGAATTAAGGGTTGAAAAAAATTCTTATGTACTTTTTCTTTTGGATGTATATTTCGAAGGAAAGGAATTTATGAAAAGGGTCCCTTTGCACGCACAAGATATTTTGAAGATAATTGAAGTAAAAGATGAACCTAAAACGAAAATAGTAGATGCAATCGTTGCGGAGGTGAAGAGCCTCAACAAAGGTTTGCCCGTTTCAGTTGTTGGGATCGGTGGAGGCAGTGTCATGGATTATGCCAAAGCTATCCGGCTCATGTTTACCAACGAGGGTTCTTCCGCACTTTACCAGGGAATCGACCTGATCAGGAACAAAGGGGTCCATTGCACGGTAATCCCAACCATCTCCGGAACCGGAGCAGAGGTATCCATGACAACGGTTTTAACCGGACCAGAGAAGAAGCTTGGAATCAAAGGGAATTTTACCCCTGCCGACCAGCTGGTGATTGATCCTGCTTTGATTGCTTCCGTGCCTGAGCCTCACCGGTTTTACACGGCGATGGACTGCTATATCCACAACATTGAAGCATTGAACGGGCATCGTAAAACGGTAATGGGTGATTCCTTAGGTACCGAATCGCTGCGTTTGTGCCGGGAGATCTTCCTGAGTGAGGATAGCCACACCCCCGAAAATGACGAAAAACTGATGATTGCCTCCTATCTGGGCGGACTTTCCCTAACCTATTCCGAAGTAGGCGCCTGTCACGCAATTTCTTATGGATTAGCTACCGTAACCGGAATCCACCACGGGGTCGGGAATTGCATCGTATTCAATCAGCTTGAAGAATTTTATCCCGAAGCGGTGAAAGAGTTCCGGGCGATGATGAAAAACAACAACATCGATCTGCCAAAAGGTTTCAATGCCAACCGTTCATCGGAAGAGATTGAAAAGATGATCGATGTTTCGCTCACCCTTATTTTTATGTGGGCGCATGTTTGCGGTCCGGACTGGCAGAAAATTATCACCCGCGAAAAACTTCGCGGTCTGCTGCTGAAAATGTAAAATATTGCAGATGAAGAAAATAATTAAGGTTGGAAATATAGAATGCGGAGCCGATAAGCTTTTTCTGATAGCAGGTCCCTGTGTGGTGGAAGATGAAAAAACGATGATGGATACTGCCGAATTTTTGGTGGGTTTATCAGAGAAATTGGATCTCCCGCTTATCTTCAAGTCCTCATTTCAGAAAGATAACAGAAGTTCCGCCGATTTTTATTCCGGTCCCGGAATGGAAAACGGTTTGGCCATGCTTCAGAAGATCAAAGAGCAGTTTAAAGTCCCGGTTATTACGGATATTCATTACCCTGATCAGATTGCAGCCGCTGCTGAGGTAGTTGATGTTATTCAGATTCCGGCCTATCTGGTGATGCAGACGACGCTGGTTATGGAGGCAGCCAGAACAGGAAAAGTACTCAATCTGAAGCACGGGCAGTTTCTGGCGCCCGAAAACATGATCAAACCAGTCAGAAAAGCAGAACAAGCAGGGAATACGAATATTATGGTGACCGAGAGGGGTTACACTTTCGGCTATAACGATCTGATTGTTGATCCGCGTAGTTTTTATCATCTGCGCGCAACCGGTTATCCCGTGATCTTTGATGTGACCCATTCGATCCGTAAATACGGCATTCCGAGTTCGGATCCTGCGGGCGGTTCAAGGGAGTTCATCCCGACACTGGCCCGTGCCGGAGTAGCAGCAGGCATTGATGGGTTGTTCCTCGAAGTCCATCCTGACCCGTCCCGTGCATTGTGCGACGCGGCCAGTCAGATGTGCATTGATGATGTGACAGAATTTCTGAAACCGCTTATTGATATTCACCAGGTAGAAGTCAAACACAGACCAAAATTTTAATAAATAACTTTATATGGAATTTTTTCTTGACTCGGCCAACATGGCTGAAATTGAAGAAGCCCTAAAACTGGGGATCATTGATGGTGTTACAACAACGCCAACATTTATGCACAAAAATGGCATCACGGATATCGACGGTGCTATCATAAAATTGTCAAAAATGGTTCCCGTGCTGATGATTGAGGCGCTGGGCGAAACATCTCAGGAAATTGTTGCCGAAGCCCGCCGCCTGCTGGCCCTGGGTTTAGACAAGAAAAAAACGGTTTTCAAGATCCCGGTGAACATGGAAGGAGTTAAGGCATGTAAAAAATTGCATGAAGAGGGATTTCTGGTAAATGTTCACCTGGTTTACAATATTCAGCAGGCATATATGGCGCTGACAGCCGGTGCCAATTATGTATGTGTGCTGGTTGGCCGCATGCAGGACCAGGGTCACGATGCGCTCGGTTTGGTTAAGCAGATTGTTGAGGTAATTAATCATTACAAATACGATGCAAAGGTGATGTTCTCCTC
>JAMDDG010000402.1 GCA_023488865.1 Bacteroidota bacterium
ATCCGATTGGTGACTGGAATCACTTTTACATCAAAATGATCGGCGAAAAGGTGACGGTTTATTTGAACGGGGTTCTGGTCGTCGACCAGGTTCCGCTCGAAAACTACTGGGACCGCTCGTTGCCGATTTTCCCGAAAGAGGCCATCGAGTTACAGGCACATGGTACCGACCTTGCCTTCCGCGATATTTATGTGAAAGAGATCAACGATTCCCGGTATGTGCTTCCTGCTGAAGAGCAAAAAGAGGGCTTTACTGCGTTGTTCAACGGCGTGAATTATGAAAACTGGACTGGCGACACCATCGGCTACAAGGTGATCGACGGTGAGCTGGTTTTTACCCTCGATAACCAGCCTGCCCACGGAAATCTTTTCACCAAAAAGGAATACGGAGACTTTGATTTCAGGTTCGAATTTTTGCAAACACCTGGCTGCAACAACGGTTTGGGCATCCGCGCCCCGCTCGAAGGCGATGCCGCCTACGTTGGTATGGAGCTGCAAATCCTGGACGATGATGCACCGATCTATTCGCAATTGCAACCCTATCAGTACCACGGCTCGGTTTACGGCGTGATTCCTGCTAAGCGGGGATCGTTAAAACCCATCGGGCAGTGGAATTATGAAGAGGTAATTGTCAAAGGCACTACCGTGAAGATCATCCTGAACGGCAATGTGATTGTGGATGGAGATGTGGCTAAGGCCAGCCGCAACGGCACCCTCGATCACAAAGAACATCCCGGATTGCTGAGAACCTCAGGCCACATTGGATTCTTGGGGCACGAATCTGTGGTGAAGTTCAGGAATATCAGGGTGAAGGAATTGTAAATGTGGAAATGTGGAAATGTGGAAATGTGAAAATGAAAAGGCATGATGCGTGAAGCATTGTACAGACGTTGCATGCAACGTCTCTTTGCGAACGCCAAATGCGAACGTTTCGGATAGGAGGATTTAAAAGCTGAAAGATATTGAACCTTCCGCCATATAATTGTAAATTTGCCCCATCTTAATTTTCATATTTTCACATTTTCACATTTCCACATTTCCACATTTTCACATTTTCACATTTTCAAATTGTTTTTGATGAATATTGAATTGATTATAAAAGATCAGGTTGCAGCGGCGATCAACGCGCTCTACGGACAGACTGTCGAACCCGCGCAGGTTCAGGTGCAGCTTACCCGCAGTGAATTCGAGGGCGACCACACGGTGATGGTTTTCCCGTTTCTCAAATTGTCGAAAAAATCGCCGGAAGCAACCGGAATAGAGATTGGGGAGTATCTTCTTTCTAATGTACCTGAAATTTCTGACTACAATGTTGTAAAGGGTTTTTTGAACCTGGTAATTGGAAATGCGTTCTGGCTGGATCGGCTCAACGAAGCCATCACTGCTGAACACTACGGATTTATTCCGGTTACGGACGAATCGGAACTGGTCATGATCGAATACTCCTCGCCCAACACCAACAAACCCCTTCACCTGGGGCATATCCGCAACAACCTGCTGGGCTTTTCGCTTTCAGAAGTGATGAGAGCCAACGGGTACAAGGTGGTCAAGACCAATATCGTCAACGACAGGGGAATCCATATTTGCAAGTCGATGTTGGCCTGGCAGAAATTTGGCAAAGGCGAAACCCCCGAAACGTATGGTAAAAAAGGGGACCATCTGGTAGGTGAGTATTACGTAAAATTTGACCACCTCTACAAAAGCGAAATCGCCGGATTAATTGCCGCTGGCCGAAGTGAGGAACAGGCCAAAGAGGAGGCACCCTGCATCGTGGAGGCGCGTGAGATGCTTCTCAAATGGGAGGCCAACGATCCGGAAGTCCGCAACCTTTGGAAGATGATGAACGGCTGGGTTTATGCCGGATTCGATGAAACCTACAAGACCCTTGGCGTTGATTTTGACAAAATATACTACGAATCGGATACCTATACCATTGGCCGCGATGAAGTCATGCGGGGCGTAAAAGAGGGCATCTTCCAACAGGAGAGCGACACATCTGTCTGGGCCAACCTCGAAAAAGAGGGCCTCGACAAAAAGATCCTGCTCCGTTCGGACGGCACCTCCGTTTACATTACCCAGGATATCGGCACCGCCCAACTTCGCTACCGCGATTATCCCATCGACCACATGATCTACGTGGTGGGCAACGAGCAGATCTACCATTTTCAGGTACTTTCACTACTGCTCGACAAGCTGGGTTACAAATGGGGGAAAGACCTCTATCACTTTTCCTATGGCATGGTGGAGCTGCCCAACGGCCGGATGAAATCGCGCGAAGGGACTGTCGTCGATGCCGATGACCTGGTGGCCGGCATGGTCGACGTGGCGCGCGCCGTTTCGCTGGAATTAGGCAAACTGGAAGGTTACAGCGACGAGGAGAAAGAGAACATTTACCGCATCGTGGCGCTGGGCGCACTCAAATATTTCATCCTGAAGGTCGATCCCAAGAAAACCATGACCTTTAATCCGGAGGAGTCGATCGATTTCAACGGCAACACCGGTCCCTTTATTCAATACACCTATGCCAGGATCCAGAGTATCCTCCGCAAGGCAAAAGAGACAGGCATTGTCATTCCCGGCAGGGCAGAAAACACCCGGCTCAACGACAAGGAGCGGGTATTGCTTAAGACCATCTCGCTGTTTCCGGAAGTGGTCAAAGAGGCGGGAAGCGCGCATAGTCCGGCGGTGGTGGCCAACTATGTTTACGATCTGGTGAAAGGGTTCAACTCCTTCTACCACGATTACTCCATCCTGAATGAACCCGATGCCGCTATCCGTGACTTCCGGCTGGTTGTGGCCCAAACGGTTGGGACCATCATCAAAAACGGATTCTCACTGTTGGGGATACAGGTGCCCGAGCGAATGTAGGGGAAGGAAGAAGAGGGAAGAGAGAAACGGGAAACGGGGAAACAATGAAACGGAGAAAAGAGCGGGCACAATCTAAAAATCCATTCATCCGACAAATCCAAATACAGTTTGTGTAGATTGCCAAAATAAATTAAATTTGCACCTGCAATTTGGAAAAAGGCGGAAGTAGCTCAGTCGGTAGAGCATCAGCTTCCCAAGCTGAGGGTCGCGAGTTCGAATCTCGTTTTCCGCTCAAAAATCAAGAGGCTTTGGAGTAAAATCTGAAGCCTTTTTTATTCCGTAAACCCCCTCTCCCTCTTTTTCTCGCTGTCGACGAACAGCGCCATCCCTGTTTTCATTTTTCTGAAGCGGAGTTTTTCGTAAAACGGCTCTTTCCCCGGTGAGGCATACAAAATAAAATTGCAGCCGCTGCATCTTTCCGTCAATTGGCGGACTACCATTTTCCCGATGCCTTTCCCCTGGTAGGCGGGACGGATGGCCACATCATAAATTGCCGCCTGGCAAACCCCGTCCGAAATGGCCCGGCCAAAACCGATCAGGTTTTCTTCATCGAATACAAATACCACGGCATAACTGTTGTTGAAGGCGATTTCGTGTGTTTTAGCCGGATGATAGCCCATGCCTACCTCCCGTAAAATTTCGGGGACCAGGTCCCAGTCTATATGGAAGGTGTCGAATTGGAGTCGTAGATTCATAGTTTATTCAATTTTTTTGCCCGGTTCAAAGGTTCCCCGGATTTTGGATTGCATTCAGGTCTGTGCTATCCTTAACTAAACGGAGTTGATTCAAATATAGTATTATCGAAGAGAACTAGTCAAATATCATTAGAAAATAGCGGTTTTAATTGGTCATCATGCCATTTGGATGGATTCTGCAAAATATAGGTTGCAATCCGGCAATAGGCATCTTCATCCGGGATGATATGTTCCCAATAATTGCGTTGCCACAATTTGCCGTCGAACCGTTTCCACCCCTGATTTTTGACCCCGCGAATGTATTCGTTTGTCGTCATCGTTTTAAACCAATCGACCATTTCACCCACGGTAACACCAAATTTTTTGTTGTCGGGGCCGTATTGGGGACCGTCAACGGGATGTGATTGGATTGCATCAATGGGACGTGATTTGATTGCATCAATGGGACGCCCACGTAGGGGCGCCCCTACGTGGGCGTCCCATTGATGATCATCCATTATTTCGATGATGCAATGAAAATGGTTGGGCATTACGACCATTTCACGGCAACGAATTCCGGGATATTTGTTTTCCAATTCGTAATACCATTTTGCAATCATTTCGCCGCCGTCGTTTAATATCATTTGGGGATCAGGGCGCCCACGCAGGGGCGCCCCTACGCGTATTTCGCCGAACAAACATGCGCGGTCCTGAACGCACATCGTGATAAAATACCATCCGGCCTTTGAATAATCATATCCTTTCAATCGGATGGATTTTCGGTGAGGAATATTTGAATTGAAATCAGGCATGTTCTTCCATTAGGTCAGATAAAATTAGTCAATATTCCCATATCCCTGAGGTTATTTTATGCCAATAGGAGGTGCAAATAACCCCAAGCAGTTTCGGTTCTGATCATCTTAGGGGTAATTTGTCTTCAGCGAAGCCAGTTCTGACCATCTTAGGGGTAATTTGTCTTCAGCGAAGCCAGTTCTGATCATCTTAGGGGTAATCTTGTCCCAACCGGTCTCCGTTTTGATCATCTTAGGGATAACAAACAATTTTGTACTTTAGCTCAAACCAAATCCGG
>JAMDDG010000209.1 GCA_023488865.1 Bacteroidota bacterium
TTTCAATAACATCGGCCGTTTCGTTTATATCGTATTTTTGTTGCCTAAGTTATAATTAAAGTGCCATGAAGAGGAATAAAGCGGGCATCCTGGTGCTCTGGTTGACAGTATTTTTGTTCACTTTTACACAGTGCCGGAAGGAGGCTGTGCTGCCTATCATCAATGATTCCGGGAGTACCTCCGGAACGAGGCCGGTACCTATTCCTGATGCTTCCGAGGTTAATACTTTTGTATGGTCAGGAATGCACGATTACTATTTGTGGAACGATAATGTACCCAATCTGTCCAATACTTATTACCAGATGCTTACATCGGCCAGTGCAAATTACCAGCGGAACAAGGACAGCCTGAATGTTTTCCTCAATAAATACAGTGATCCGGGCAAACTCTTCAACGATCTGTTGTACCAGCATAATACAGTTGACAAATGGTCCTTTATAGTAAGCGACTATACAATCATTGATAATTGGATTGCGGGCATTTCCAAAACGATTGGGTGTGATTACCAGCTTTATTATCTGAACTCCACTTCTTCCGATATTATCGGGGTAGTTCGTTATGTCTTGAAAGGTTCACCAGCTGAATTGGCCGGAATCCAGCGCGGGGATATCTTTAACAAAGTTGACGGGGTCCAGTTGACAGCTGATAACTATACTGCCAACCTGATAAACAAAGACTCATTTACCCTCTCATTTGCAACTGTTGTCAGTGGGGTATTGACCCCTACAGGTAAAACGGCCTCACTTACTGCAGTACAATTGCAGGAGGATCCGGTGTTTTTAAATAAAATTTTTACCATCAATGGGAACAAAGTTGGCTATTTGGTTTACAATGGTTTTACGTCCGATTTTGACCTGGAATTGAACAACGTCTTTCAACAATTCAAATCAGCAGGCGTTTCCAAACTGATAATTGATCTACGGTACAATGGCGGCGGGTCAGTTCAAACGGCCATCTATCTTGCAAGCATGATCTATTCTACCAATACCTCAAAATTATTTACCAAAAGTGTTTACAACAACATTCTGACGCCTTACATCACAAGTACTTACGGAGCCAGTTATTTTAACAGCAATTTCACCGACAAAATCGGTTCGACCCCTATCAACTCGCTTAACCTGTCGGATGTCTATTTCATTGTTTCAAAAGAGACAGCCTCTGCCAGTGAGTTGTTGATCAATGGTTTGAAACCTTACATGAACGTTAAATCGTTTGGAACAAACACCTATGGGAAGTATGTTGCATCGTTAACACTCAAAGATTACGACAGCAACAACAACCTGGTTACTACCCATAAATATGCCATGCAGCCAATAGTCGCCAAATATGCCAACTCTTTGGGCGTGTCAGATTTTGTGAATGGACTGGCTCCCGATTTTGCCGCAAAAGAGGATATTGGAAACTTACTGCCACTGGGCGATGAGAACGAAGCATTGTTAAAGGCCGTGCTGGACTATATCAATGGATTAAAAACACAAAGAATCGCAAATGTCAGCAGTTTAGCCAATTCAAAATACATTTTTGGATCGAAAGAGCAATCCCGTTTTTCACATGATATGTATATTGAACCACAAAAATTAGTGAAACGGACGAAATAGAAGTGGGAAGGGAATAAGATATAAGAGATGAGAGATTAGAGATGAGAGATTTGGGATTCGGTTGAAATGAATTTAGGTAGGACTAAATTTTTTATTCTATGAGACTGTTTAAATTTAGTAATGTTTTCAAATAATTATTTTCCACGGGGTTCATTCATTGCCGTTGGCTTCAGCCAACGGTGCAAGAAAATCCAGGACAGGGCTTTAGCCAAACCTTACAATTTTTTGGCTAAAGCCGGATACTCGCAATAATTTATCCCTCCGTTGGCTGAAGCCAACGGCAATGAAACAGGGCAAGATCAAACATTGGCGAAAAAATGAACGATAAAAGATTGAAAACAAAATTTAAACAGTTTTTAGAAAAATTCAATTTTCCCCAATAATTTTAAATCTCTCATGTCTCATATCTCATATCTTAATTTCTCATCTCTTATCACCGGATGCACTACTCTTTATGTGAAGATAATAGTATAAAAGGATGACAGATAAACAGTTGAAACTTGATGAGCGTTACCTTCGCATGGCGGCTGTCTGGGCCGAAAATTCCTATTGCAAGCGGCGTCAGGTGGGGGCTTTGCTGATCAAGAATAAAATGATTATTTCGGATGGCTACAATGGGACTCCATCCGGTTTTGAAAATATTTGTGAGGATGAAAACAATAAGACAAAGCCATATGTGCTTCATGCCGAGGCAAATGCCATAACTAAAATTGCCAAGTCGCACAACAGCAGCGAAGGCGCTACTTTATACGTCACCTCTTCGCCCTGCATCGAATGTGCCAAACTGATCATTCAGGCAGGAATAGTTCGGGTCGTTTTCTCTGAACCTTACCACCTGAACGATGGGCTTGAACTGCTGAAACGGGCGAAGATTGAGGTGGTAAAAATTTGAAAATGTGGAAATGTGAAAATGTGCTGGTGAGTTGATGTGCTGATTATATGTTTTTATCTCATATCTCATATCTCATAAATCGTCCCAATTGCTCTAAAATTAAAGAATCCAAATAATAAGCAACAAAGTAAAAACCATAGTATACTAATTCGATAAATGGAAAATAACAACAGAAAGATTTCGACCTGGATGCCGGTGATACTGGCGATAACGCTGATTTTAGGGATATGGCTGGGCATAAAATTGCAAAACAGAAAACTGGCGGCTTTGTTGCCTGCTCAGCTGAACAACAAAAATAAGCTGGACATGGTCATCAATCTGGTAGAAGGGAATTACGTAGATACGGTCAATTCCAAAAAGATGATAGAAGATGCGATTCCGGAAGTGCTGAAACAGTTGGATCCCCATACAGTTTATATTCCTGCCAAGGATATGCAGGGGGTATCAGAAGAGATGTCAGGCAATTTTGGCGGTATTGGTGTCCAGTTCTCTATTCAAAATGATACGGTGATGGTGATTGATGTAGTATCCGGCGGACCATCCCAAAAATTGGGCATCCGCGCCGGCGATCGTATTGTCAGGGTGGAAGATTCATCGCTGGTAGGGAAAAATATCAAGAATGAGCTGGTATTTAAAAAACTCCGAGGTCCCAAGGGTACCAAAGTGAAAGTCGGAATATGGCGCAAAGGATTACCGGATCTGCTGAGTTTTAACATTACAAGGGGCGATATTCCAATCAATAGCGTGGATGTATCCTACATGATCGATAGCAAAACCGGTTACCTGAAAGTAGGCCGTTTTGCCGAGAAGACCTATGATGAATTTATGGGGGCAATGGTCAAATTGGAAAAAGGGGGCGCCGGGCAATTTATCATTGATCTTCGTGGGAATCCGGGGGGCTACCTGAGCGCTGTTGTAAGGATGGTCAACGAAATGCTCGATAAAGGTGAGCTCATCGTTTATACGGCAGGCAGGACACAACCAAAAAGAGAGTTTACGGCTGAGGGCCGTGGCAAATTTTTTGGCAAAAGGGTCGTAATTCTTGTTGATGAATATTCGGCGTCGGCCAGTGAAATTTTTGCCGGGGCCATTCAGGACAACGACCGTGGGACCATCATAGGCAGAAGAACTTTTGGGAAAGGATTGGTACAAGAACAAATCCCGTTCTACGATGGTTCGGCCATCCGCCTTACGGTAGCCAGGTATTATACCCCATCGGGCAGATGTATTCAAAGACCTTATCTTAAAGGCACAGACGACTACTATGCCGACATCACCAGAAGATATGTACATGGTGAATTTGAACAAAAAGACAGCATTCATCTGGCTGATACGGTGAAGTATTTTACACGACTAAAGCGGGTTGTTTATGGAGACGGCGGGATTATGCCCGATATTTTTGTCCCGGCCGACACCACTGGAAATTCAACCTATCTTTTCAAACTTATGCAAAAGGGGCTGGTATATCAGTATGCCTTTGATTATGCCGACAAACACCGGGAGGAGTTGTCGCACTTGAAATCAGGTGCAGAATTTGCCAGTCTCTTGCACAAGCGATCTATCTTAAACGAATTCTTGCAATATGCCGTTAAAAATGGGGTTGCAAATGATGAGACCGGGATAAAAACCTCGGGTAAGATTATTGAAACCCAACTGATGGCCTATATCGCCAGAAATATCATTGGAGAGGAGGGATTTTACAGCATCATCAGCAACATAGACAATACGTTGCTTGAAGCGGTGAAAACGATCAACAACAAGGAAAAGTTGGTCAGCGTTAATTAGAAATAAAAAAAAGGTTGAGCAACTCAACCTTTTTTATTTCCTAATTTACAAGGCCTTCTAATTTTTTGTAAGCTTCGTTGATCCCTGAAATATAATTTTTCTTCAGTTGCTGGTAGAATGTTTTGACCAATTTAGGATTATCCTTCCCATCCGGATTATTGATTTTATCAACTGTGCTGTTGTGCAAAGCTACGACTTCGTCGATCACGGCCATTGCCTCTATCTCTTTGCCATTGAAGGTTTGTACAAAATCGATGCAATCACCGATCATTTGTGAAGATAAAAATTCTATCTCCTTCTTTAGTTGTCTGATACTTGCCATAATTTAA